>JACCZN010000123.1 GCA_013695915.1 Rubrobacter sp. | reverse complement strand
CAGGAGCTTTTGGAGGAGGCCCGCGGCTACGCTGGGGTCTCGAGCACCCGGAAGCTCGTCGACGTAGCCCTCAGGGAGTTCGTGGAGAACCATCGCCGGCGCGACCTGCGCGAGTTGAAAGGCAAGGTCGACTTCGACCCCGATTACGACCACAAGAAGCTGCGGACGCGCGAGCAGTAGCGCATAGTGACGTATCTGGTGGACACCTCGGCCTGGCTCGACTACCTGCAGGGTAGAGAGACGGCTGCGTCACTGGCCGTCACCGAGATACTGGATACGGGCGTACCTTTCGGTATCAGCTCGATGATCTACCAGGAGCTTCTGCAGGGAGCGGCCTCAGAGAAGGACTTCGAGGCGTTAGCGGACTACTTCGGCACCCAGCGTTTCTACCAGTTACAGGATCCCAAAGCTAGCCACCGCGAGGCGGCTTACCTCTACTTCCGCTGCCGCAGAGAGGGAGTGACCGTCCGCTCCACCATCGACTGTCTGATCGCTCGTCTTGCCATCGAGAACGAACTCGAGTTGCTCCACAATGACCGCGACTTCTCCAATATAGGCAGGGTCGTCCCCGAGTTACACCTGGTGTGATCCCGCCGACTCCGTACGTCCGGGACATACCCGCTCTCTTACGGTATTTGCGCTGGGACGGAGCGCCGTCTAACCGCCGGACCGTTGCAGCAGGTGCTCTCTGTCGTAAGCCGGGGTAGAGGAAACCTCCTAATGGACTTCGCTCCTGAGTCTATAAGTAGAGAACCGTCGCCAGCTCTACATCCCCGAAGGCTTCGCCCACGGCTTCCTCGTTACGAGCGAGACCGCCCTCTTCGTCTACAAGTGTACCGCCACATACAACGCCGAAGCCGACGCCGGGATACTCTACAATGACCCGGAGATCGGCATAGAGTGGCCCGAGAGCTCGCCCGCGCTCTCCGGGAAAGACGCCGCCGCCCCCAGGCTCGCGGAGATGCCGGAGGAGCGGCTGCCGAAGTATTGAGCCGTCAGCTCCTTCTTGCTGATAGCTGACGGCTGATCGCCGAGAGCAGCGAAGCTGCGAGCTTCGTCAGCGCCCGCGCTGCGAGCCCCAGCAAGACGACCGCCGAGTACAGACCCAACGGGCCGTGGGGGTCGTGCTTACGGTGGTAGAGGAAGGCGCTCCGGTGGAGTGTCCAGGTCGCCCGGAGCCGGCTCTTGCTGCTCCCCCCGGCGCTATGCGAGACCGGAACCCGGGGCAGGTAGTAGACGAGCCACCCCGCGTCGCGCGCCCTCCGGCACAGGTCCGCGTCCTCGAAGTACATGAAGAACCTCTCGTCGAGGCCTCGAAGGTCGTCGAGCGCCCGGCGGCGGACCGCCATGCACGCCCCGGAGACCCAGTCCACTTTTGTAGGCTCTCCGGTCCTGATCGCGGCCGTCGCCGGGAACATGTGCTCTACGGCCGCGCTGCCGGGGAAGAGCCGGGTCAGGAGCGAGGTCCGGCTCAGCAGCCCGGAGACCGGCCCGAGCTCCCTGCGGGCCGAGAGCTGTAGTCCCCCGTCCTCGTCCACCACCCGCGGCCCCGCTATGCCGGCCCCGGGGTCCTCTCCGAAGAAACGCTCCAGAGACTCGAAGAAGCCGCTCTCCACGAGGACGTCCGGGTTGACCAGCACCACGAGCTCCCCCTCCGAGGCGCCGATGCCCTGGTTGCAGGCCCGCGCAAAGCCCGCGTTCTGCGGGTTGCGGATCAGGCGCACACGCCCGTCGAGCTCCGGCGGCTCTCTCTGGTCGTTGTCCACGACCACGACCTCGAAGCTCTCGTAGCCCGTCCCGTGCAGGGACTCCACGCACCGCAGCGTCAGCGGCCAGGAGTCGTAGTTGACCATGACGACCGAGAACCTCACCGCGCGCGCCGCTCCGACAGGAACCGGCGGGCTTTTCGTAACAGCCTGCGAGAGATGCTGGCGTCCGCGGCCCGGAACGAGCCCCGCAGGAGCCGTCGCACGTAAGCGTTGGAGACCCGCCTGCGGGCCTGGACCCCGCGCCGTTTGCGGAGCATCTCCGGCAGCAGCCGCCACACCCCCGCGTAGCCTGCCAGGTTGGCCCGCAGGGTGTCCGTGGACCTGGTCGTCATGACCAGGCGGGAGACCTGCCCCGCCAGGATAAACGGCGCGAGCCGGGGGACGAGGGGGGCGGGCAGGTTCTTTACGAGGACGTTGAGCCCGTTCTGGGTGCCCAGCCGGACCGCGGTTGGGCTCCGTTTCCCCCCGCTGGAGGCGCTCCCCACGTGGTAGACGACGGCCCCCGGCACGTACAGGCACCGGTAGCCCGCGAGCTGCGCCCGGAAGGAGAGGTCGGCGTCCTCGCAGTAGGCAAAGAAATCCTCGTCGAACCGACCGACGTCCTCCAGCATGGCGCGGCGGTACAGCGCCGCCGCCGCGCAGGCCCCGAAGACGGGGGAGAGGCTGTCGTAGCGGCCCCGGTCGGCCTCGCCGTGGCCCAGCCTGTAAGGCAGGCCGCTCCTCCGGAGGGCGTCGCCGGCGCCGTCCAGCACGCCCCGCTCCCCGGCGTCCAGCAGCTTGCTCGCGAAGGAGCCGGCCTCCGGGTGTCCCTCCGCGGCCCGCACCAGAGCCGCCAGCCATCCGGGGTCCTGTTCGGTGTCGTTGTTCAGCAGCGCGACGAGCTCTGAGCCGGACTCCTCTATCCCCCGGTTCACGGCCGCGCTGAAGCCCCGGTTCTCCTCCAGGGTGACGACGCGAGCCTCCGGGAACTCTAGCTCGACCAGCTCGACCGAGCCGTCGGTAGAGCCGTTGTCCACGACCAGCGTCTCGAAGTCCCTGAAGCTCTGCTCGCGCAGGGAGGCCAGACAGGCCTCTAAAAGACGCCTGCCGTTCCAGTTCGGGATGACGATCGTGATGCGGCGCGCCTCGTTGTCGCCGGGGTCTGCCACGGGCCGGAGCGTTACCGCCGGGGGTCCCCGCCCGAGGTGAGGCCGGCGGCCTTCACGGGCAGGGCCGGACCGGTCTGCCGCGGCTCCGGCAGCCTGCCGAGCAGCTCCCCGACCCTGTGCTCGAAGGTGTGGCGCTCCAGCACCAGCTCCCTGCCGCGCTCGCCGCGGGCCTTGCGCTCCTCCGGGTGCTCCAGGTAGTAGTCCACGAGCTCCCTCAGCTCATCGGCCCCCTCGTAGGTCACCACCGCCTCCCCGAACTCCTCCTCCAGCTCCTCGAGGCGGTCGCTTATCACGAGCGCGCCGCAGGCCAGGGCGTCGTAGATGCGGTTGGAGACGAAGCCGTGCTCGCGCATGTCGTCCCAGTGGTCGTTCAGGACTATCGCCGCCGAGGAGTAGGCCTTCCTGACCTCCTCGTTCGGCAGGTACTCGCCCACCACGTGCCGCTCGTCGATCAGGCCCTCCCAGTCGCCGCCCCACACGGCGAGGTCCCTGCTCGTGGGCAGCAGGTCCCTGAGTATCCTGCGCTCTACCCTGCGGGAGTTTCCGACGAACACGAGCTCGCGGTCGTGGGCGGGGTCGTAGTCGGGGTAGAAGACGCGCGGGTCCGTGGCCTGCCGCAGGGGATAGACGGGGGTGTCCGTCTGCTCTTCGAGGCTCCGCGCCCACCTCCGGGAGGCCACGAAGGCCACGTCGTAACGGTCGCACTCGCGGGCGGTGAGCTCCTCGGGGTGGCTTATGTTCCACAGGACGTTGAGCTGGCCGGGCTTCGTGGTGTAGGGGGTGAGGCCCTTGAGGTGCAGGGCAACGTCGCCGGTGAGGCCCTCGAAGCCGTCCCACTCGTCGAGGGTCTGTATCTTGCACGGGTAACCGTTGGCCTCTAGCTGGCGGCGCACGGCCCGGGCGTAGTGGGTGTCCCCCCAGCTCTCGGCCACCTCGCGGTCCGGGGCACCTATCTTTATGCAGAATCCCGGCGCCTCGGCCCGCCGGCGCAGCAACTCCGCCAGTTGCCCGGCCCTCTTGCCGTAGGTGTGCTCCTCCAGCACCATCTTCTTGTACCGGGCGCCGAGCCTTTCGCGGTACTCGTCGTCCGCGAGCAGCCGGTCGAGCTGGGCGCGGAGCTCCTTGCGGTCCCCGTAGGTCGGGAACTCCTCATCGAAGAGCTCCCGCACCCCGGCCCGGCAGTTGGTCACGACCGGCGTGCCCGCGGCGAGCGCGTCGAAGACCCGGGAGTTGACCGCCCCGTAGGGCAGGGTCGGGGAGGCCGTGTCGTCTATGACCAGCTTCGCGGAGGAGTAGACCTTTGGCATCTCGTCGTAGGGGAGAGGCCCCCCGGGCGTAGCGGGCGGCCCGGGGCACGTTCTCCCAGCCCTTGCCGAAGACCGCGAACGTCTCGGCGGGGGCCACCTCCAGGGAGTCCACCGTCCTCAGCTCGCCCCAGAAGTTGCCCGTAAAGACGTAGTCTGCCTCGTAGGCCGTCTCGAGCGGGGTACGGGAGAAACGCTCGGGGTTGGTGGCGATGGGGAAGAGGGCGTCCACCCTCTTCGGGGTCCTCCTCTCGATGATCCCCTTCGAGATACCCGAGGAGGCCAGGACCACGTCGTAGTCGGGGAACCAGGGGTGCTCTACCCAGCGCTCGGTCCAGTTCCTGACCCAGGCTATGGTCGTCACCCCTGCCGGGACCTTCGAGATGTCGTAGAGGTCCACGAGCACCATCAGGTAGTCCAGGTCATCGGGCAGGGAGTACCACCGGTCTCCCTTGCGCTCCACGTAGCTCACCCGCCATCCTATATGCTCCAGAGCGTCCCCCATCTCGTGGGCGGTGTGCCAGTCGCCGTAGCCGTCCCTGGGGTCTTTGCTGGTCACCGTGAGGGCTATGTGCGGGCGCCCCTCCTCGCTCCAGAAGCCCTCTCCACCGAGGCGGTCGAGGCGCACCTCCTGCGCAGCTCCGGCCCCCAGCTCTCCCAGAACAGGCGCCGGTTGCCGGTACGGTTTGTGTGCATGAACTTCCTGCCGGCGGCCTTCTGCGAGGGGGACTCGTCGTGGAGGAGCACCGCCTTACCGCTGGAGACGACGCGCCGGCCCCCGCGGAGGAGCTTCAGGCACAGGTCCACGTCCTCGCTGCCGTAGCGGTAGCCCGGCGCAAAGCCCCCCGCGGTCTCGAAGGCCTCCCGCTCGACCAGCATACAGGCCGCCGTGACCGCCGGGTGCTCCTCGTCGGAGCCCAGGCGCCCGTCCAGCGCGTCCTCGCCAGCCCCCAGGTTGCGGTGCCACTCTTCCCCTCCACCCTTGCGGAAGCTCGCGCCGCGGTGCTGGAGAGCGTAGCCGCTCCTGGTCTCGTGCTCGGTAACGCCGGTTTAGACGAGCCTCGCCCCCACCGCCCCGGCTCGTCTCTGGCGCAGGAGGGCGGCCATCTCCCTGAGCCAGCCGCTCTCGAAGGGCTCCACGTCGTTGTTGGCGAACAGCAGGAGCTCCCCCGAGGCCAGACGCGCTCCCTGGTTGTTGCCCTCGGAGAAAGAGACGTTCTCGGTGTTCTCGATCACCGTTACCGCGAAAGGCGTCTCGAAGGAGCCGGCGAACTCCACGGAGCCGTCGGAGGAGGCGTTGTCCACCAGGATCAGCTCCAGGGAGCCCGGATAGTCTGTCTTCTGCTCGAGGCCGGCGAAGAGCTTCTTCAGGTAGGGGAGGCCGTCGCGGGTGAGCACCACCACCGAGATGGAGGGCCAGTCCGCGAGCGCGGGGGGAGGCCCCAGGCGTCGCCGTATCTCCCCGGCGAGCTGCTCCTGGGGCATCCGGGGCTTCAGCTTCCGGAGCTCGATGCGGGCCCTGCGCCGCCCGGCGGCGACGGCCCGTCCCGAGACCGAGCGGAGCAGCGTCGAGGGCTTCTTCGAGTCCAGGAGGCGGAGCACCCTCCTGGCCCTGGCCTCCAGGGCGCTCTCCGAGCCGGCGGGAGGCGGCAGGGCGGTATCCCCGGAGCTTCCCTTCCAGGACCGGTACTGCCGTACCACGTCGTGCAGGTTCGCCGCCGCGGTCGGGGTCCGGGGTCTGCGCCGGGCCCGGCGGTAGAGCTCCCCGAGGATGCGAGTCGCCCTCCATTGCCGGGAGCCGAAGAGGGCCGGTATCTGCGTGTTCAACCGCTCCATCCAGTGCTCCAGCGTCGAGATGGCCCCTTCGAGCTCCGAGACCCGCCCCTGCAGGCGCTCTATCTCGGACCTCGCCTCCACCAGGTGCTCGGCGGCGATTCCCCCGAGGGCGCTGTCCCGGCCGAGGTACTCCTCGCCGAGGCTCTCCAGGCGGGCGAGAGCCTCTCTCTTCTCCGGCCGGGCCCCCTGGCCGTCCCGGAGAGCCTCCCGCACCCTCTCCCAGTGCCCGTCCAGCGCGGGCCTCGCGGTCTGCATGACGCGCTCCCAGTCGCGCGGGTAGGCGGAGAGGAGCGACTCCGTGCGGTGGCGGGCCTCCTCCCAGGACCCGGCCCGCCACCCGGAGAGGCCGAACTGCTCCACAAAGCTCGCGTCCTCCGGGGCCACCGGCATCCCGCGCTTCCCGAAGGAGCCGGCGGCCGTCATCCCGTCCGGGGAGGAGCCCAGGTAGGCCTCGGAGCGGGCGACGCACGCGGCGACCTCCCGGAGGCTGCGCGGGTGGCCGAGCAGCAGGGGGGCGTTCCTCATGCTCCGGGCGACCTGCCGGTGCAGGCGGTCGTCGCCGTGGAGGGCTCCGAGGTCCACGATTATCGGCGTCGCCTGCGCCGTATCGCAGATCCCGTCCAGGACAGCGGCGAGCCTCCCGGCATCCTCCCGTGTCTGGGCGGAGGACAGGTCGAGCACCAGGCTGCGCTCCGGTGTCTCCATGCCCCGCCGGGCGAAAGCCTCGTCGTAGGCCTCCTCCAGCTCCCCGGCGCTCCAGAGCCCGCAGACCTCCAGCGCCGGGTCCGGCACCGTCTCTACACCGCCTCCGAGCCCTGACCTCTCCAGCAGGCGCCGGCTCTCCGGGTCCCGCACGCTCGCGTAGTCGCTCACCGAGGCCGTCCACCGGGCGAGCCGGGCCGTGATCGGCGTGAGCTCCCGCGCAACGGACGGCGCGTTCCAGCACAGGGGCACGCCGTCCCGCGCCGCTACGTACGCAGCCCCGAGCCAGACGCTACCGCGGGCCAGAGAAGGGAACACGTCGCCGGGGCCGGCGGGCCGCCCGGGGTCGAACGCGGCCCCGAAGACGCTGCCCCCGCCCAGGACCACCCCATCCGCGCCCAGGCCCTCGCGCAGAGACTCCGGGAGCGCCGTGCTCGGCGGGCAGTCCTCCGGGGCGGCCTTCCCGCCCGACGGCGACACGTGTACCAGCTCGTCGCAGAGGTCCGAGAGCCGCCGCTCCAGTACGAGCGGCGACACCAGGTCACCGTAGCTCTGCGCGTCAAAAGCTCCGAAATGGGCTATCTTCAACCCGAGACCACTCCTTCTAGCAGCGGATACCTGGCTCTACGGCCCGCGGACCGCTTCACGAACAGGGGGAGTCTAGCAACGTTGCCCGCGGAGTTGGAGAGGCTACTCGCCGATCTCGCAGCCTCAGCGCAAGATGTCCGGCTAGTGGGTCGTTTGACCCGAGTCTATTCCTCAGTGTTGTGTCCACGCCGAGAGCACCCCCGCGTCGTCCAGGGTCAGGTAGCCCCCAGCGAACTCCCCGAGCCAGCCGCTCCGCGCAATCGTGCTCTTGCCAGCCTGCCGGGCACCATTCAAGAGCACCACCGGACTGTCGGAGAGCGCCTCCCGCAGTCCTTCCATGATGTTTCTCTGGAACATGGTTGAAAAATAACCGGCTGCTGGTCAAATTCCAACCAGCATACGGCCACTCAATGCTTCTACGTCGGGACAGCGTGGGCGATTATCAATGGCCTCAGAGAATATCTCGCACGCGGGCTCCGAGCTCTCCCAGCGCGTCGCAGGCCATCTCCTCCTCGCCGCCGAGGGTCCTGACCGTCGCGTAGCGGTCAGCAGGCTCCGGATCGGCGTAGACCTCCAGGGACCCTGAGGCGAGATCTACCAGCCACACCTCCGGTATGCCCGCCCGGGCGTAGCGGGGCACCTTCACGTTTCTATCCCATGACAACGAGGTCTCGGCTACCTCGACGACCAGGTGCGCATCGCCTGCCCGGGGCACCTCCTCACCGGAGGTCTCTCTGATGAGAGCTAGATCCGGCTCGGGCTCGGTCTGGTCGTCGAGCCGCAGCGGGTTCTGCACGCTGACCAAGAGGCCCGGGCCGACAGCCAGCGGAGAGAGTAACATGTTCAGGCGGTTGACCGTCCGTATGTGGCGTCCACCGACCGCCGCCATCTCTACGATCTCTCCGTCGATGAGCTCGACCCGATCGTCCTCCGAGAGTATCCCGGCCTCGAGCATCCGGTGGTACTGATGTACGTCGAAGCGCCGCCTCTTCGTCTGTGCCGGCAACATACTAAAGCCACGCTCCTCCCTGTTATCGGACCCATGCCTTGACGCTCGCCCCGGGCGACTAGATCTCACCCGGGAACACCCCCAAAATCCTAACAGAGAGCAGCCCCTGGCATCGGGTAACCATAACCTCACAGGCGTCTCCGCCTTCCCAGACAAAGCAGACCCGGCACCTCTGGTTCATCCTTATGCTGCGCTGCCCCCTCCGGTCGCCGGACAGCTTCTCCAGCCTGTTGCCCGGCGGCACCGCCAGCTTCCAGGCGCGCCACTGTACAATACCAATGCCGAACAGACAGGAGATGCCCCATTATGGCGCTGCAAGCGGACGAGACAAAAGACCAGAGAGACGCTGCCTCTATAGCCGCGGAGGCTCGCGAGTTGTTCGGGGAGTGGGCGGCTGAGGAGGAAGCCGGCTACAAGGGTGAGATCCCGTGGGAGGAGTTCAAGCGGGAGATCAACGCCGCGAGGCCGCCTCACAGCAGGCCCTTCCGAAAGGATTAGGCGGCCCGCATAGTCCTCCTGGATCCCGGTCCCGTAGGAGAGGTCACCCACCCGGAGTCGGAGGAGCGAGGACCGATCAGAGCTTGACTGGGAGACTGACGTGAAGGTGCTGGTTACCGGTTCTGGCGGGCAGCTCGGGATCGAGCTCGGGGAGTTGTTGCCGCAGAGGGGCCACGAGGTGGTGGCGCTGGGCCACGGGGAGCTCGACATAGCCGACGCGGGGGCCGTCGAGCGTGCCCTGGAGGAGCACGGACCGGGCCTGATCCTGAACTCCGCGGCATACACCGACGTGGACGGCTGCGAGACCGAGACCGGGACCGCCTACCGGGCAAACGCCCTGGGGCCGCGCAACCTGGCCCAGCACGGCGAGCGGCTCGGCTGCGAGCTCTTGCACGTCAGCACCAACTACGTGTTCGATGGAGAGGCCGACCGTCCCTACGGCCCC
>JACCZN010000113.1 GCA_013695915.1 Rubrobacter sp. | reverse complement strand
GGGGTGCTCGGGCGGTGGAGGTGACTGCCGCTCGCTCTTGCGGCGTTCAGTCTCCTCTTGTTCGTCTTTGTCCCGGCGTTCCAGATCGGCAGCCTTCTGCCGGGGGTGCTGGCGGGTGGCGGGTGGGCCGTGCTCGGATACCTGCTCCTTGCCCGGCTCGAGCGCACGGGCCGCCGCGCCGCGCCGCTCAGGTAGAGAGTCCCCGGGGCTCCTCGTGGTCTGCGGGGGTCTGGTCTCCGCTCCCCCGGTCGAGGGGGCTCTTCTCGCCCGTCGCGGGGAGCAGGGCCAGGAAGACGAAGGGCTCGAACCACGTTATGTACGGGTAGAACCAGTAGTTGACGGTGAGCTGGAAGCCGATCACGACAGCCGCCGAGAGCGCCGCCAGCCGCCGGACGGTCCTCTTGCGCGGCAGGAAGGCGACGAGCACCGCGAGGACGAGCACGGCCACCGTGAGCGGCCGCTGCAAGAACGAGAGCTCCGGGACCTGGGCGTAGATTGTCCACGGCGTCTCCCGGTCGCCCTGGAAGGAGAGCGTGCTCTCGTAGAAGAGCCGGGCGCCCTCCACCGGGCTCACCCCGAGCGCCAGCACCCAAAAGGAGGCTATAAGCACGGCCAGCCCGCCGAGCACGAAGTCCACGATGGACCTCCTCCGCAGCCCGCCGTGGAGCATCCACAGCGGGGCGAGCAGGAGGGGGTAGAGCTTGATCGCGAACCCTGCAGCGACCGCGACACCCCGGCCGATGGGCGAGGAGATCAGCGCGAGACCCGCGGCCGCCACGGCCGCCACGACTATGTCGTTAGTGTTGTTGTTCGCCGAGTACAGGGTGTACGGGAAGACGGCCCAGGCAAAGAGCATCGCGGCCCCGACCCGGACGCCGGAGAGCCTGAAGCCCGCGAAGAACATCGCGATGGCACCACCGGCGAAGGCGAATACCGTCAGGGCGTGAGCCGCCGGCAGGTAGTCCCACTCCCCGGAGAACCCGAACATCAGGATGAACGGCACGTAGAGCAGGTAATTCAACGGGCCGTAGGTGTCGCCGGTCCCGACGTCCTCGGGCATGTTGCCGTAGGGGATGATGCCGTCCAGGATACGGTCTCCCCCCGCAACGCCCGCGTACCCGACGTCTATTACGCGGGAGTCGAGGTTCAGGAACAGGACCAGCCCGCCCGCGAGCGCCGCGAGCGCCAGGAGCAGCCAGGTGGGCAGGTTGCTGGTCCTCTCGACCCGCTCCCCGATGCCGAAGCCCATGAGCAGGGTGCGGACGAACAGGTAGAGGAGCGGCGGGTACCAGAGGATCACGGCCTCCTCGACTATTCCCTCCCGGAAGAAACCGTGGGAGACGAGGAAGCCCAGCAGCGCGGCCACGTCGAGGTTCCGCAGGGAGAAGAGCCTGTCGGTGCGCACGAAGGCCAGGGCGAAGGCCAGGACCAGAGGACCCCACACGTACCAGTAGTTGGCCTGCTTGCCGTAGGCGCCCGTCTCGCCGCGGGCCATCTGCCACTCTACCTGGGGGCCGGTGTAGGCGTACTCCACGCGCCAGCTCTCGTCGTCGATGCCGGCGCGCGCGACCTCCTCCCGCGCCTCCCCGGAGCCCGTCCAGAAGCTGACCGTCCACTCGCCGTCCTCGTGCTCGGCCTCGGTAGTGTAGCCCTCGTGGTCCCCGAGCTCGTCCCGGACCTCGTCGTCCGCCTCCGCGAGCTTTACGGCCTCGGGCTCCGAGAGGGTCGGCTGCTCCGCGGCTGCCGTCCCGGCCAGACCCGCCAGCAGCCCGAGCGCCGCCAGCAGAGCGGCCACGTAAAGCGGTACCGTGCGGCGGGTCATGCGGGGTCTCTGCCGGGGTATTCCCGCCGGGTGCCCCCCGGTACGTTCGCGGGCAGCGCGAGCACGAGTACCCAGAGCAGGACGAGGAGCAGGTTCCGCAGGAGCAGCAGGGCCACCGCCCCGGCGTCACCCCGTATGAGCTCGCTGTAGTGGAGGGGGAAGACCTGGGTGGTGGTCCAGCAGGCGGCGAGGAAGACCCCGGAGACCGCGAGGCCCGGCACGCCCCGGCCGGCCAGGGGGACGAGCGGCAGGAGCCATAGCATGTACTGTGGGGAGAGGACATTAGAGCCGAGCATGAACGCCAGGATAAAGGCCGCGGCGAAGCGCGGGAAGTCCGCCCTCCCGAGCCTTCCGAGCCGCAGCTCCCGCAGGGCCACGAGCGCCGTGACCGAGAGCAGCGCCGCGGTAACGGGGAGGCTCAGGGAGCTTGCGAGCTCGACCCCGCGGCCCTGCACCTCAAGGGCTCCGTAATCGAAGAAGACGTCGTCCACCCAGCCGAGCTTCAGGAGCACCGAGGCCGCCAGGGACTCTAGCTGGAGACCGCGGTCGGTGTGGTAGGTGAAGCTCTCGACGAACCTCTCCCACCCGAGGAGTGCGGCGGGCACGAAGAACAGCGCGAGCCCGGCGAAGAAGACCGCGTAGCCTCTGGCGGCGACCCGCAGCTTGCCCGGCAGACCACCACCCGCCCGGGCCATCGCGACGAGCACCAGGGGCAGGGTGGCGAGGGCGGGCACGAGCTTGGCCGCGGCGCCGAGTGCCAGGGCGCCGTGACCCAGGGTGGAGCGGCCGGTAGCGGCGCAGAGGACGGCCGCCGCCAGGGTGAGGGAGACGACGGGGTCGAAGCGGGCGACGGCGACGGGGTAGAGGAGGACGGTCCCGCAGGCGAGGACGAGCGCCGGGAAGATCCAGGCCCGTTCCAGGGCCCGGGCCGCGAGCGCCACGAAGAGGAGCGCCACCACGAGCAGCAGCGCCATCTCGGCCGCGAAGAACGCCGCGAAGCCTTCCATGCCGTCCGTGAAGAGGGCCGGTGGCAGTAAGAACGGGAGGCCGCCGGGCGGATACTCGATAAAGAAGTCCCTGTAGGGGAGCTCCCCCTGCAGCAGGGCCTCGCCGGTGGAGTGGTAGATCCGGAGGTCGTTGGAGTTCGTGGCGAAGCTCCCGTAGAGGCTCCGGAACCGTTCGAGCACCAGGTAGTACATGCCCGCCCCGACCAGGAGCAGCACGGGCCAGAAAAACGCGTCCAGAAGCTCCCCGGCGCGCCGGAGCAGCCTCCCCGCGCCCTTCGAGCCTCCGGTGCGGACCCTTTGGAGGTTGGCCCGGATCTACTCTCCCAAGTCTTCGAGCTCCTGGCCGAACAGCTCCGAGAGCGGTTCGAGGCCCTCGGGCGCGCCGCTCGCCAACACCGAGTCCCCACCCTGTAGCACGTAGGAGGCCCGCGGACGGTAGGTCCACCGGCCGCCGCGGTTCACCGCGAGGGCGTACATGCCGGTCTCCGTCTCCAGGCTCAGGGAGCCGAGGCTCCGGCCGTCGGCGGGGGCCTGGGGGGAGACGGTGAGCTTCAACACGACCTCGTCGGACTCGCCGACGGCCACGGAGAGTACGGGGTGGACCTCCTCGCCCTTTTCTACGATCCAGACCATCTCCTGGGCGCAGTCGGTTATGGCCTCGGAGGCGATGGCGAGGTGCAGCATGCCCCGCAGCCGCGCTGGGTCCTCCATGTGGCGGGCGGCGAGGAGCACCCAGCGCTCGGTCCGGTAGCGCATGTTGTCCATCTCGTCCTCGATGGCTACGACTTCGCGGGCGAGCCCCGCGTCCTGGTAGAGGAGCGCGGAGTAGGCGAGCCCGACGGCGACCTCCGAGAGGTTCTTCATCTCTATGAGCAGGTCCACCGCCCGCTCGAGCTCCGAGATCTGGCTCCCGGCCTCGCCGGGCTCTCCCGCCGGGCCGAGCGCGAGTGGTGGCGCCCCCGCGAGCTCCCGGATGTCCGCTATACCTTCGGAGGGGCCCTGCAGGAAGATCACGTCCCCGGCCCGGAGCACGTCTTCGGGCTCGGGGTCGAAGTTCCACTCGGCGTCCGAGCGTACGGCGATGGGGCGCATCCCGGACTCTATGGGCAGGTCGAGGTCCCCGACGCTCCGGCCGTCCATCCGGCTCTCGGCGTTGACCCGCACCCGCGAGGTGACCTCCTCGGCCTCCGGCAGGTCCTCGAGGAGCTCCGATGGGATGCCGAGCTTCTTCACCACGATCTTGGCGATGTCGTAGGCGGCGTTGCCGATCTTCTCTATGTCCTCGACGACCTGGAGGATGCCGGCCATCTGCTCGGAGTCGGCCGGGCTCCGGGCTGCCAGGGTGGCGAGGGTGCGCATGTCGAAGACCAGGCCGTTCAGCCGCTCCTCCAGGCGGAATACTTCCTCGGAGAAGTCCTCGGAGTTGTAGAAGATGGCCGCGTAGGCGAGGTCCACCATCAGCTCCGAGGTGTTCTTTGCCTCGACGAGCATCTCTTTGAGGTTGCGGGGACGGTCTTCTCGCATAAACCCAGTACTCTCCTAACCCGCCAGTCCGAAGGCGATCAAGGCTATTATAAGGCTGATAAAGCCGAAGAGGTCTACCGCGGCCGTGATTATCGGGATACCGTAGGTGTCGGGGTCGAGCCCCAGCCGGTAGCTCAAGACGGAGCCGTAGTAGGCGGCGAGTATCGCGGTGGTCGTGGCTATTAGCCCGGCCAGCGCCGTGACCCCGACCATCGCGAAGAAGCCCGGGCTCATCTGGCCGGCGGTCATGCCCAGAGAGTCGAGGAGCTCGGGGCTCAGCGAGGCCCCGAGCAGCTCGGCCAGGAAGTGCGACGCCCCCCCGATAAAGAGGAAGACCCCGAGCGCGAAGATGTAGATGAGCGCGAAGTCCTTGAAGGCGTTTATCTGGGGCAGGCTGCGGGGCTCCAGGAGACCGAGATGGACCTTGGAGGAGAGGCGGCTGGCGAGGATGCCGCCGAGCGCCCCGCCCTCCTGCAGGAAGGCCGGGAGCAGCACGAAGAGCGCCGGGAAGGCGAGGAACGCCTCCAGCCGGTCTTCCAGGGCGACGCCGACGAGTATGATCACGACGCCGTTCAACGCCAGGATGGGCATGCTCTCCCCGAGTATCCGCCGGAGACCGGGAGCCCCGTACCGGAACCCGAGCACCACGGCGGCCACGCCGACCACGGCGAGCACGGCCGCGAAGCCGCCGGTAAAGACGGGGAATCCGATCAGGTAGGTCGCCAGGACGAGGGCGGGCAGCGTGAGGATGTCGCCCGCCGCCGTGAGCATCGGGGCGGCTATGTTGTCCAGGTCCCAGTTGCGGGCGGCGCTCAGGCGCGCCACGAACACCGTGATGCCGAGCAAGAGGACCCCGGCGAGTATCCCCGCGACGGTCGAGATCACGACGTAGTCGAAGATGGTGAGCGCGGTCTCTACCCCGAGTATGTCGGAGATGTAGCGGGCCAGGAACGCGAGAAATACCCCGGAGACGAGCGAGAGCACGATGGCGGCCTGCACGTTCTCCGCCAGCGGTCCCCGCCGGAAGTTCACCCGGAACAGACCGGTATGGATGGCGGTCGAGAGCCGGCTGCCCATGGCGCCGAAGATGGCGCCGCGCATGGCGATGGCCGCGGGTATCAGGACGGCCAGGCCCACGAGCTCCTCCAGCGTGTTGGTCATGGCGGCGAGCACCACCCCCGCCACGAGCTCCCCGACGGAAGAGAGGAAGAGCGCCGCGAACCCCTGCCGCAGGGACTCCCGCTCCTCGGCGAAGTAGCCGAGCAGCCGCGGGCTCAGCCGCCGGCGTCCCCGCCAGCGGAACCTGCCCCGCGCCCCGGTGTCGTCTCTCTCTGCCACCTGGAGTGGTATAGAGGTCCGGGAGCGCGTTGTAAAGGCCCGGAGGCCGGAAACTAACCGGGGACCAGGGAGCGCAGACCAGCGCTGATGCGCCCCGCCGAGATGCCGAGCACCCGGCGCTGGTGGTGGTAGAGCTCTACCTCCAGCGGGGCCAGGAGCGCCGTGGCGACGTACTCCACGTCGAGGTCCGGGTCCAGCTCGTCTCTGCGCACCGCCTCGCGCAGGAGCCCGAGCACCGTCCCCCGCCGCCAGTCGTAGGCCGGGTGCGCGAGCCGGTCGGCGGGGGGGAGGGCCTGGTGGCCGCCGTAGAGGAGGTCCAGGTTATCCTCCATGAACCACACCAGCCGGTCCAGGAACTCGCACAGTTTCTCCCGGGGGGCCAGGTCCGGACGCCCCAGAACCTCCATGACCTCTCTCTGCAAATGCCGGGTCGGTTCATCGAGGAGGGCCTGGCAGAGAAGGCCCTTGTTCGGGTACCGGCGGTAGAGGGTACCCTTGCCGACGGCCGCGCGGCGCGAGATCTCCTCCATCGTCACCTCGCCGACCCCGCGCTCCTCGAAGAGCCCGCGGGCCACCTCCAGTATCCGCCGCCGGTTGCGCGCAGCATCGCTCCGCTCCGAACCCCCCGGGACCTCCCGCCCCGAGTGGTCCAGCCTCCAGCCCATATCCTCTCCCGAAAGATCCACGGTCTGCGGTGTACCTCCGTACCTTGACACTTCGAGTCTAACGCGCTAGCCTCCGGGCTTAAAGCGGACTTGCGTCCGCTTGATTCGAGAAGGGCCGAAGCAAGCGGCAGCTAGAAGGTCTATCCGGCCTTACACAAGGAGTATGCAGATGGTCTTTCGAAGGTTGTTCGGTACGGGAAGTTCTGAAGAGGCTTCGGAGCCGGAGGGTTCCGGGGCCACCGAGAGGAGAGAGATGGCGAAGGTATTGATCACTTACTACTCCACCTACGGTCACACGTACCAGATGGCGGAGCATGTGGTAAAGGGTGCTGAGAACGTGGACGGCACGGAGGTGCGGCTGCGCCGGATCCCGGAGTTACCCGCCGCGCGGGAGGCAATGTCCTCCGACGCCCACTACGTGGAGTTCCAGAGGTCTCAGGAGAGCATCCCGGAGGTCACGCACGACGACCTGCGGTGGGCCGACGGCATCATCTGGGGTACGCCGACCCGCTACGGGAACATGACCGCCCAGATGAAGCAGTTCCTCGACACGACCGGCTCGCTCTGGCAGAACGGCGAGCTAGAGGACAAGGCGACCGGTATCTTCACCAGCACGGCCACCATCCACGGCGGCCAGGAGACCACCGTACTTACGAGCCTCGTGCCCCTCATACATCTCGGGATGGTCTTCGTAGGTACTCCCTACGGGCAGAACCCGCACATCCTGACCACCGAGGGCGTCGGCGGCTCGCCCTACGGCCCGGCGACCATCGCCGGTACCGACGGCTCCCGCCAGCCGATAGACGACGAGCTCCTCACCGCCCGCAACCTCGGCGACCGCGTCGCCCACGTCTCCGGGCCTTTGGCCGGGATCCGGCGCCAGCGCCTGCAGGGCCAGCAGGAGAATGCCCCGACCTACACCGAGGACCGCTAGGCGAAGAGCGACCCGTGGGAGCATCCGCGGCATACGGAGGTCCTACCCGAGCCGCCGCCGGAGCTGGATCCGGCGGCGGCTCTTTTCGAGCTCTCGTGCTCCATTGTCGCGCGCAGACCTGCTCACGATGTGCGCGACCTGTGGGTGGAACAGCGATGGTGGAAACCGTGCTTGAAGGTGCACCGTGCGGTTGCCCTTGCGCAGGGGCTGCGCACCATCGCGAGCTCCGACCCGTGCGGCCGGGGCGGGGAGCGAGCCCTGGTTAGAAGTCTACCTCCTGGCCCACACCCCTCTCCCGGGCGCGGTCGTAGACGATGCGGGCGGCGGCCATATCCTGGAGGGCGAGGCCCTGGCTCGCGAAGAGGGTTATCTCCTCGGGGCTCCGGCGGCCCTTTAGCTGGCCGGCTACGACCTGCCCTAGCTCGTGGACGGCCTCGGGGAGCAGGACGCCGGTCTGGAGCGGCATCATCAGGTCCCCGGCCTCCAGGCCGATCTCCTCTCGGGAGTCTATGGAGACCAGGCTCGCGCGGCGGACCACGGAGCGGTCGATCTCGCTCTTGAAGATGAAGTTCGACCCGGCGGCGTTTACGTGAGTCCCGGGCCGGAGCCACTCCCCGAGCAGCACCGGCTCCTTCGAGGAGGTCATGGTCACCACGATGTCCTGGGCGGCGGGCTCCTCCTGCTGGTCCGTGGTCTCTATCTCCATGCCGAGCTTCTGGCCCATCTTCTCCGCGAACTCCTTGCGCCCCTCCTCCCGGCGGCTGTAGACGATCACCCGCGAGAGGTCCCGCACGGCGGCGACCGCCTCTAGCTGACTCTCGGCCTGCCAGCCCGCGCCGTAGAGCCCGAGGGTGCTTGCGTCCTCGCGGGCCAGATATTTCGTCGCAACGCCGGTCGCGGCCCCGGTGCGGAGCTGGCCGAGCTTGTCGGACTGTATGATGGAGAGTAGCTCCCCGCTCTCGGAGTCGAAGAGCATGGTATAGAACCGGGCGCCCGTGGAGGCCACCGAGTAGGCCTTGAGCCCCATCACCCCGAGCTCCGGCGCCCCGGCGAACATCACGTTCAGCCCGCCGGTCGGCAGGGAGGCCCGGCGGCGGGCGTGGTTTGTGGCCCGGCCTTCGGCCTGGGCCCGGAACACGTCCTCCACGGCGGGGAGGGTGGATCTCATGTCGAGGAGGCTATCTACCTCTCGTTCTGTGAGCAGCAGGGTCACGGCGTCTCCTATCCGGGGGATTTCCTGTAGAGAACCGCCCCGCTTGCTAGAATTCCAGGGGCTATGCGGGTTCTCGTTATCGACAACTACGACTCCTTTACCTACAACCTGGTCCAGTACCTCGGGGAGCTCGGCGCCGAGGTGCTCGTCCGGCGCAACGACGAGCTCTCCGCCGGGGAGCTTCTGGACCTCCAGCCGGACAGGATAGTCATCTCGCCGGGCCCGTGCACGCCGGACGAGGCCGGGGTCTCCGTCCCGCTGGTCGAGAAGCTCTCGAACGGCACGCCGCTCCTGGGCGTCTGCCTCGGTCACCAGTCCATCGGCCAGGCCTACGGCGCAAATGTGGTGCGGGCGCCGGAGGGACCGGTACACGGCAAGACGGCCCACATACTCCACGACGGCGAGGGGGTGTACAGGGGCCTGGATCAGGGCTTCGAGGCGACCCGCTATCACTCGCTGGTGCTGGAGCCCGGTTCGGTGCCGGAGTGCCTCGTGGTTACCTCGAGGACGGAGGACGGCACCATCATGGGTGTCCGCCATAAGACGCTCCCGATAGAGGGCGTGCAGTTCCACCCCGAGAGCGTCCTCACCGGGAGCGGCAAGCGGCTGCTCAAGAACTTCCTGGGGCTCTAGGCCCCGTGCTCCGCGAGGCGCTACAGAGGACCGCCGCGGGCGGCACGCTCTCCGCGGAGGGGGCCGAGCGGGCGCTGGAGGAGATCATGTCGGGCAACGCCTCCGCCGCCTCCGCCGCCGCGCTCCTTACCGCGCTCCGGGTCCGGGGTGAGTCGGTCGGTGAGATCGTGGGCTTCGCCCGCGCCATGCGCCGCTTCGCCGAGAAGGTGCGGGTGCCCGCCGGGCTCGCCAATTCCCTGGTCGATACCTGCGGCACCGGCGGCGACGCGAAGGGGACGCTGAACATCTCCACGGCGGCGGCCTTCGTCGCGCGCGGGGCCGGGGTCCGGATCGCCAAGCACGGCAACCGCTCGGCCACGAGCCAGTCGGGCTCGGCGGACGTGCTGGAGGCCCTCGGGGCCGGGATAGACCTCGGCCCGGAGGAGGTCGGCGTCTCGATAGAGGAGGCCGGTATCGGGTTCATGTTCGCCCGCGCCTACCACCCGGCGATGAAGTTCGTGGCCCCCGTGAGGGCCGAGCTCCCGTTCCGCACGATCTTCAACCTGCTCGGCCCCCTGACCAACCCGGCCGGAGCTCGCCGCCAGCTCGTCGGGGTCTTCGGCGCGGAGTACATGCGGCCCATGGCGGAGGCCCTCCTCGAGCTCGGGGCCGAGAAGGCGCTCGTGGTCCACGGCCGGGACGGGATGGACGAGGTCACGGTCACCGGCGGCACCCTCGTCGCCGAGGTCTCGGACGGCGGCATCTCCGAGTGGGAGATAGACCCGGAGGAGATGGGGCTCTCCCGGCACGGACCGGACGGTCTCCGCGGCGGCGACGCCCAAACCAACGCCCGCATCCTGCGGGGCGTCCTCTCCGGCGAGGAGCGGGGCTCCGCCCGCGACGTGGTCCTCGCCAACGCGGGAGCCACGGTCTACGTCGCGGGGCTCGCCGCCTCCCTCAAGGAAGGCGTGGTCCTCGCGGAGGGGGCCGTGGACTCCGGGGCCGCCGGTGAGTCGCTGGAGCGGTTCGTCAAGACCACCCGGCGGCTCTCGGGCTTCGGGAGCGCGGTATGAGGCGGCGGGCCACCGTGCTCGACGAGCTGGCCGCCGCCGCCCGCCTGCGGGCCCGGAAGCTGCAGAAGAGCGTGGACCCCGACCACCTGTACCAGGAGGCGCTGCTCTTCGAGAAGCGCGGTTTCGACGCGGCGCTCTCCGCGCCCGGGCTCTCGGTGGTAGCCGAGATCAAGCGTTCCTCTCCCTCCGCCGGGCCGATCCGGGAGGTAGAGCCCGCCGGGTGGGGCGCGCGCTACGAGACCGAAGGCGCGAGCTGT
>JACCZN010000109.1 GCA_013695915.1 Rubrobacter sp. | reverse complement strand
CGACCCCGGCGGACCGGTGGCGCTCCACGAGCCCCGAGAGCGTCTTCTCGGAGATGAGCGGCCCGTCGCCGTTCACCACGAGGAGCGTGCCCTCCCGGTCCTCTATGGCCTCGAGGGCGGTCCTTACCGCGTCCCCGGTGCCCCGCTGCTCCTTCTGCAGCACGGGCTCGGCCTCCGGTGGGAGGACGGCCTCGACCTCCCCGGCCTGGTGACCGACCACGACCAGCGTCCGATCCGGTGAGAGCGGCCGGGTGGCGGCGATAGCGTAGTTGACCATCGGCACCCCGCACAGGGTGTGGAGGACCTTGGCCTTGTTGGACCTCATCCTCGTCCCCTTGCCGGCCGCCAGCACGGCGGCGAAGATCGGTGAGCCTTCGGAGTTGGACATATGCTTTTAGCGACTCCTTTTTAAAACCCGTCCCGGCAACCGGCGCAGGCCCGCAGAGAGTGACCCGGCGCCTCCTACGGCTGGGGCGGCAGGATTCGAACCTGCGATCCCGGGACCAAAACCCGGTGCCTTGCCGCTTGGCTACGCCCCATCTCTGAATGTAACCGCGGCGGCCCTTCGCGGTTCCTCTGTGCTCTCTGCGCCGACCGTACATGGCATCTGCCGAAGGTCCGCCGCTCCGCAGCACCGCGATTATACCGGAGTCCCGATGCATCTTCCAAAGCTTCTCGTAACGCGCGCCCCGCAGCCGGGCGGTGACTACCGCCCGAGGACCTCCACCCCCCGGTCTACGGGCCGGTACACGCCGGAGAAGTGCGCCCCTAGCCCGGCCTCCGCCTCCCGAGCCTCCTCACTGGTACGGAAGATGCCGTAAACCGCGGTACCGCTCCCGCTCATCGCGGCCCCGAGAGCCCCCGCCCGGAGGAGCAGCTCCTCGTACTGGCCGACCTCCGGCACCATACCCCGGGCCACCGGCGCGAGCACGTTCCCGGCGGCGCGGGCCATCCCTTTCAGGTCCCCGCTCCGCAGCGCGTCGGATACCCCCCCGACGGACCCGCCGCCCGCGCCGACCGGCGCTGACAGCGCGTCGTAGGCCCTATAGACCTCGCCCGTGCCCGCCCCCGCCGCAGGCTTTGCGACCACCAGGTGGTGCTCCGGCGGAGCGGGCAGCGGGTGGAGCACCTCACCTACGCCCTCCCCGAGCGCCGTGCCGC
Organism: Rubrobacter sp.; assembly: GCA_013695915.1. Lineage (GTDB taxonomy): Bacteria > Actinomycetota > Rubrobacteria > Rubrobacterales > Rubrobacteraceae > Rubrobacter_A. The sequence goes on along the minus strand of JACCZN010000109.1, from coordinate 1,795 downwards.
CCGAGATGCAGAACGGCACGTCGGCCCCGACCCGGGCACCGATGCGCCTCAACTCCCCGGTCCCGAGACCGAGCCCGAAGAGCCGGTCGAGGCCGACGAGGACGGCCGCCGCGTCGGCCGAGGCCCCGCCGAGCCCCGCGCCGGAGGGTATCTCCTTGCCGAGCCGCACCCGCGCCGGCAACTCGCGGCCCGCGGCCTCCTCGAGCAGGCGCCAGGCCCGGCAGGCCGTGTTCTTCTCCGGAGGGCCGGTCTCGGCGCTCGCGGGCTCCACGAGGAGGGAGCCTCCCGGTGCGGGACCGCACTCTATCTCGACCTCGTCCGAGAGGGAGATGCTCTGCAGGACCGTCTCCACCTCGTGGTAGCCATCCTCCCTGAGACCCCGGATCTCGAACGCGTAGTTGACCTTGGCGAACGCCCGGAGCCGTATCCTCCGCCTCACCCCGGACCTCTCCCGGAGAGCCTCCTGTAGAGCGCCACGAAGTCCTCCGACCCTAGCTCCTCGGCCCGCGCGTCGGGCCCGAACCCTATGGACGCGAGCGCCACGGGAGCCGCCGCGCGGAGCGCGCCCGGCAGGTTGTTCGCGAGCCGCTTGCGCCGGCTCCTGAAGGCCGCGACGACCAGCTCTTTCACCGCCCCGTACTCCTCCGGGGCCGCGAGTGGCGGCTCCCGCCGGAGGAGCTCCACCACGGCCGACTCCACCCGGGGCGGGGGCTCGAAGACCTTCGGGGAGACGCGGTGCTCGACGCTCCCGCGGGCGAGGAGCCCCGTGAGCGCGGCGTAGGCCCCGTAATCCCTGCTCTCTTTCCCGGCGGCCATCCGCCGCGCAACCTCGAGCTGGACCATGAACCGCAGGACGCGGAGGCCGGGCACCTCCTCGAGGAGGCGCAGCACCAGCGGCGAGGCCACGTTGTAGGGCAGGTTCGCCGCCAGCCGGTCCGGTGCGGGGTCCAGGGCCGCGTAGTCGAAGGTCAGCGCGTCCCCAGCGTGGACCCGGACGTTCTCCCGCTCCCCGACCGCCGACTCGAGAGAGTCCAGTACGTCCGGGTCGAGCTCTACGGCGTGTACGAAGGCCGCCCTCCCGGCGAGTACCCCGGTCAGCGCCCCTCGGCCAGGACCTATCTCCAGCACCACGTCCCCCTCCCCGACGCCCGCCGCGACTATCCGGGCGGTGTTCGGGTCCTTGAGGAAGTGCTGGCCCAGACGTTTCTTCGGGCGGCCGGGGGGTGTCAAGTAGAGGTTCGCGCGGGAACGGCCGGGGCTAGACTTCCAGCGGCAGGCCGAAGAGACCGACGGCGTTGCGGCCGGTCCGCTCCCCGAGCTCCTCCGGGGTGACGCCGAGCCTATCGGCCACGAAGTGTGCCGTGTGGACCACGTTCTTCGGCCGGTTCCGCTCCCGGCGAACCGGCTGGGGGCTCAGGTACGGTGCGTCGGTCTCCACCAGGAGCCGGTCTTCGTCTATCAGGTGGAGGAAGGGAGCCGCCGCGCTGTTCTTGTAGGTCACGTTCCCGGCGAGACCTATGTAGTACCCGCGCTCTTCGGCCGCCCGGATCTCCGCCTCCCCGCCCTCGAAGCAGTGGAGCACCACGGGGACCTCCGCCCGCTCCAGGCACTCCAGGGTCTCCCAGAAGGCCGCGCGGGAGTGGATCACGACCGGCAGGCGGGTGTCGTTGGCGAGGTATATGGCGTCGGCGAAGAGCGCCTTCTGTATCTCCTCCGACCAGTCGTTCCGGTAGTAGTCGAGGCCGACCTCCCCGAGCGCAACCACCCCCGGGGACTCCGAGAGCTCCGCCAGGGC
>JACCZN010000100.1 GCA_013695915.1 Rubrobacter sp. | reverse complement strand
TCGAGGTCTTCCCTCCCGGACACTACTGGACGCCGGAGGAGGGCCTCGTCCGCTTCGACCGTCCCGTACCGCTGGACGTACGGGAGATAGAGAAGTTCGAGGCCCCCGAAGACCCGGACGCCCCGGTGCCCGAGGAGATCCTGACCCGGGTGCGCGAGCAGTTGATCCGGACCACCGAGGGTCAGATGATGGGCGACGTGCCCGTCGGGGTCTTTCTCTCCGGCGGCCTGGACTCGAGCCTCATAGCCGCCATAGCTGCGCGCTGGTACGAGCGGCGCGGCATACGCCTCAAGACCTTCGCCGTGGGCCTCGCGGACTCCCCGGACCTCGCCGCCGCCCGGGCCGTGGCGGAGTACCTGGGCACCGAACACTACGAGAGCGTCTACACCCAGGAGGATGCCCTCCGGGTGTTGCCCAAGGTGGTGCGCTCCATAGAGTCGTTCGACCCCGCGCTCGTGCGCAGCGCCGTGCCGAACTACATACTCGCCGAGTTCACCGCCCGGCACGTAAAGGTGGTGCTTACCGGAGAGGGTGCGGATGAGATCTTCGCGGGCTACGAGTACCTCGACGCATTCAAGGACGAGGAGTCCCTGCACGAGGAGCTGGTGCGCACCGTGGAGGGCCTGCACAACCTGAACCTCCAGCGAGCCGACCGGGTCACCATGGCCCACAGCCTTGAAGCCCGCGTACCGTTCCTGGAGCTCAGCATGATCTCGCTCGGCCTCTCCCTGCCCGCCGCCCTGAAGCTCCCCACCGAGACGCGGGGCGAGAAGTACCTCCTGCGGAAGGCATTCGACGGCTGGCTGCCCCACGACTTCCTGTGGCGCAAGAAGGCCCAGTTCGGCGACGGCTCCGGCGCGACGGAAGCCCTGCAGGAGCGCATGGAGGCCTCCGTCACCGACGAGGAGTTCGAGCGCAAGCGGTACAGCGTGGAGCCGCCGCTGCGTACCAGGGAGGAGGTCGCCTACTACCGCATCTTCTCCGAGCACCTCGGCGACATAAACCCCGAGGACACCATCGGACGCTTCGCCACGGCCTAGCAGCTACACGGGAAGCGGGGCGGGGTGGTTACACCGCCCCGCTTCATGCACGGCCTCTCTAGGAGTAGTAGCCGGGGGCCTTATCGAACTTCGGCCACTCCTCGGGGTCGTGGCCGGTCACGACGGTGGCCTCCAGGGCGTCTACGGTGCGGTGCACCTTGCGGGTCGAGCGGGCAACGTCCGAGGCGGAGTGCACGAGACCGGGGAGCGCCTTCTCGTCGTAGTGGTCGCGGGTGTAACAGGCATCGGCGGTCAGCATCATGGTCCCGGACTCGGGGAGATCCACGACGAGCGAGGTGTGGCCCGGCGCGTGGCCCGGCGTGAAGAGCGTGCGGATGGTGCCGTCCCCGAAGACGTCGTAGAGGTCGTCGTGCTCCCCGTCCAGAAAGAGCCAGCGCACGTCCCGGTCGAAGTCGGACCGGATGTACGCCGGACGCTGGAACCAGTCCGGGGTGTAGGCGTACTGTAGCTCCCGGCGCTGCACGATGTACTCGGCGTTCGGGAAGTGGCCGATAGCGCCCGAGTGGTCCAGGTGCAGGTGGGACTGTATGACGTACCGGATGGATCCAGGGTCCACGTCCAGCCGCTGTAGCTGGTTGACCACGAACTCGTCCTCGGTCATCACCGGCTCGTAGGCGTCGGCGACGGCTCCCCAGTGGTCGTGCGGGTCCACGTCTCCGGCGACCTCCAGCGCATTGCCGCCGTCGTAGAGCACGTTGCCCCTGGGATGCGTGATCAGGAAGAACGGCACGGGCACCTCGTAGGGATCACCGAGCCCCTGGTTCATCTTGATAAACTGCACCTGAGTCTTCAAAGTCCCGCAGGACATGAAGTACAGCCTCAAATCCTCCGCCATCTGCCTCTCCTTTCCGCTAGTCTCTCTACCAGTTCTCCATCGACTCGCGCAGGATGCCCGCGAGGTCCTCTTCGGTGACCTCTCTCGGCGAGCCCACCAGGAGCCGCTGCTGCTTGGTCGCGCCCTCCACGAGCTGGTCTATCTCGTCCTCCCCGTAGCCGAGCTCCCTGACCCCCCGCGGCGCTCCCACGTCCTTCATGAGCTGTATGAGTATCTCCGGCAGCGTGTCCTCGTCGGCCTTCTCTATCCTCTGGCCGCTCAAGAGCTCCGCTACCTGACGGTGGCGCTCGGGCTGTGAGGGGTAGGTGAAGCGGAACGCCGCCGGGGCGGTCACTATGACCGACCACCCGTGGGGCACGAAGGGATGGTCCTCTGGGTAGCCGGGCGGACGGTACTCGTGCTTGAGGCCGGCTATGGGGTAGGCGCAGGCGTGGGGTATGTGTACCCCGGCCGAGCCGAAGCCTATCCCGGCGAGCGAGGCCCCGAGCATCATCGAGCCCCGGGCCTCGACGTCGTCCCCGTCGGACACGGCCCGCCTGAGGTACTTGCCCCCGTACTCAAGGGCCTTGGCCGACCACATGTCCGCTATGGGGTTGGCTCCCTGGTAGGGCGGCCGGTCGTCGGGGCTCTGGGGTGCCGGGCGCTCGTCGTAGGGTTTGGAGAGGTAGGACTCCGCGGCGTGACAGACCACGTCGAGGCCGGCGGAGGAGGTGACCTCCGACGGCATGGTGGCCGTGAGCAGCGGGTCTACCACTCCCCGGTTCGGGCGCAGGTAGGCGTGAGAGATGCCGGTCTTTACCTTCTGCTCGGGGATGTCCAGTATCGCCACGGTCGTGGCCTCGGCCCCGGTGCCCGCGGTCGTGGGTACCGCGAGCAGGGGCTTTAGCGGTGAGGGGGGTTTCTTGCCGCCCCCCACGGGCGGGTTTACGTAGTCCATTATCTCGCCGCCGTGGGTGGAGATCAGGTCACAGACCTTTGCCGTGTCGATGCTCGATCCGCCCCCGACCGCCACGAACCCTTCGAAGTTTCCCTCCCGGGCAAAGTCTGCGGCGGCCTGCAGCGAGTCGGCGGTGGGCTCGACCCGCGAGCTGTCCCACACCTCTACCGTAATACCCTCGGCCTCTATGAAGCTCCTTATGCGGCCCGTGATGCCCACCGCAACCACCCCGGGGTCGGTGACCAGCATCACCCGATCTACGCCCATCCTCTTGAGCTCCCAGCCGGTCTCTTCGGAGGCTCCGGGACCGTACTTTATCGGCGTGGCCTCCAGCGTGAAGATCTTCTCGCGGTCCCCCGAACCGTTACCTCTCTGGTTCTGCATCTAAGGCGCACCTCTCCCTTCCCGGATCCAGCAATGCCCCCCGGAAATATATCCCCGACCGTCCCCCGCGGCAACCACCCGGTACCAGCAGCAGCGGAGTGCGGGTAGGGGCACGAAACACCGAACCTCCCCACCCCGGTATATGCCGTTAGCACATATCTCTAGTACAATGAGTAAAAGTTGGGAGTATTCCCGTTGGAAGTGACGAACGAGAGCGTACCGCGCTGAGCGGCATTAGGAGGTTTTCGGGTTGGCGGAAGACAGACAGGGACGGACGGCCGTGGAGCACATGGAGCTCTGGAAGCAGTGGTATGAGACCAGCTCCAGGATGTGGTCCAACGTCATGCAGGGCTCCCGGGAGAGCTACGTGGACCCTTACGGGCTCTACCGGCAGTGGTTCAACGGGATGGAGGAGACACGAGGCCGGCTGCAGGAAGCCTCCGAGGAGATGATGCCGCCTGCGGGTCACATGCCGGGCGCCGATGGCGTGCCGCAGGTAGACATGAAGGGCGCGCAGGAGAACTTCCAGCGGATGGTAGACATGAACGTCGATGCCTACCGCAAGGCCACGGAGGCCACCCGGGGCATGTTCGAGATGCTGCCGCAGTGGGCGCAGGTGGTCGAGGAGTCACGGGAGAACCTGATGAAGGGCGAGGGCTTCGCCACGGACCCGCTCTCCTTCGGGGTCCAGTGGTACAACGCGACCAGCGGACCACTCTCCAAGTTCACCGAAGACCTCCTCCATAAAGACGAGTTCCTCGGCCCGGCGAGCCGCTTCCTGGACAGCTACACCACCTTCTACAAGGTCCTCCGGCGGAACTCCGAGGAGTACCTGAGCAACCTCCAGCTCCCGACCCGCTCGGACATCTCGCGGGTGGCGAGCCTCGTGATAACGCTCGAGGACAAGGTCGACCGCATAGAAGACGCTTTCGAGGACTTCGAGTACGGCTACGCCGAGCCGGCCAGCGCCGAGTCTCTGCAGTCTCTGGATGACCGGGTCCAGAGAGTCGAGGGCAAGCTGGACCAGCTCCTCTCCGCCGTGGAGGCCCTCTCCTCCAACAACTCGAGCGGGGATTCCCAGGGTGAGGTGCAGGCCTCCAACGGCTCCCAGAGCTCCCAACCGGCGAACCGGGAGCCGGACAGCCAGCCGACGGTGGATCAGCCAACTGCCAGCCAAGAGGAGGAGCAGGTAAAGGCTACCGAAGCCGCGCGGCGCAAGGCCGGGGAGCTCGGGGTAGAGCTCGGGGAGGTCCAGGGTACCGGCGTGGGAGGTCAGATCACGGTAGAGGACGTGCGCAAGAAAGGAGAGAGTTAGATGGCAGAGAAGACCGACGTCGCGACCTCGGATTTCGAGAACTTCTTCGACAAGTACAACCAGGGTATGAGCATCGTCGTCGAGGGGGCTCAGGCCGATACGGGCCAGACCCCCAAGGAGACGGTCTGGACCAAGAACAAGGCCAGGCTCTACCGCTACCAGACCACCGCCGAGAAGAAGCAGCCCGTCCCGATCCTCTTCGTCTTCGCGCTCATCAACCGGCCCTACATCCTGGACCTCATGCCGGGCAACAGCCTCATAGAGTTCCTCTGCGAGCAGGGCTACGACGTCTACCTCCTCGACTGGGGCATACCCGGCGACGAGGACAAGGACCAGTCCTTCGATGACTACGTGCTCGACTACATGCCGCGGGCGGCTAAGAAGGTACTCAAGCACTCCGGGGCGGAGAAGTTCACGCTCTTCGGCTACTGCATGGGTGGCACGATGAGCGCCATGTACGCCTCGCTCTTCCCGGAGAAGCTCGAGAACCTCATCCTGATGACGACCCCCATAGACTTCAACAAGGAGGAGCTCGGCCTCTACGAGCTCTTTACCAGCGAGAAGTACATCGACGTCGGCACCCTGACCGACGCCTTCGGGAACATACCGGGAGACATGATCGACACCGGCAACCGGATGCTCAAGCCCGTCACCAACTACGTCGGCACCTACGTGAACATGTGGGAGCGCATCTTCGAGGACAAGCCGATGGAGACCTGGCTCGCCATGAACAAGTGGGTCAACGACGGCCCGCCGTTCCCGGGCGCGGCCTTCAAGCAGTGGATCACGGAGTTCTACCAGCAGAACAAGCTCTCCCAGGGCGAGATGAAGCTGCGGGGCAAGCAGATCGACCTCTCCAAGATCGACGTGCCCTTCCTCGCCATCGCCGGTACCAAGGACCATATCTGCACCCCGCCGCAGGCGGAGGCGATCATGGACCTCATCTCCAGCCGGGACAAGGAGTTCTTTACCCTGGACGCCGGACACGTCGGCCTGATGACCGGCCGCGGCGCAAAGACCAGCCTCTGGCCGAAGGTCGACGACTGGCTCTCCTCCCGCTCAGGCAACGGCCAGAGCTAGACGCCGCAAGACCTGCCGCAACCGGAGGGGGCCATCGCGGCCCCCTCTCTCCGTGCAGCGTTCCATACGGCGGCCGCCGTCACGGAGACCGACGCCTCCTACCTTTCGTGGTACTTTTTTCCCTGTAGTCGGTGTCCCATAACCGGTAACAGGAAACGAGGCGCGAGTCATGACCCTTATAGGAGCCGTGGGTTTCTTTCTCATATTCTTTGTCGGCGTGGTCTTCTTCCACGGCCTGATGATGTACGCGTTCTACCTGCGAGAGCGCGAGCCGGAGCGGTACACCGGCATCTGGGAGAGCCTCGGCGATCTCGGCGGTAACCCCCGGCGAGCCGTGAGCTCCGCCCTCATGATGTCCGGCGGCGCGGCGGCCGGCATCGCCGCCTTCTACCTGATCAGCACGGCCCTCTCCCTGCCCTGAAGCGCTGTCGGAGCCCCGTAAAGTAGAATATGGTTAGCTGGTAACCGCAGGACCGTTGCTTACGCGGGGAAAGAGGGTGGACCATGACCGTCAGGCCAGAAGATGTGCAGCGTAGCATATCCCAGGTGGACTTCGTGGACGTGGAGAGGCTCCTCACGGACGAGGAGCGGGAGGTCCGCGACCGGATACGGGCCTTCGTGGACGAGAAGGTCGTGCCGATGGCCGCTGACTACTGGGACCGGGCGGAGTTCCCGTTCGGGCTGCTCGAACCCCTCGGGGAGCTCGGTCTCATGGGAGGAACCTTCGGCCGGAAGTACGGCTGCGCCGGGTGGGGCAATGTGGCCTACGGGCTGGCCATCCAGGAGCTGGCCCGCGGTTCCGGGAGCCTCGCGACGTTCCTGCACGTCCAGAGCGGGCTCGCGATGGCGACCATACACTCTTTGGGCTCCGAGGAGCAGAAGCGGGAGTGGCTGCCCGCCATGGCCCGCTGCGAGAAGGTCGGCTCGTTCGGGCTCACGGAGCCCGACGCCGGCTCGGACCCCGGCTCCATGACCATGAGCGCCGTGCGGCGGGAGGGCGGCTACGTCCTGAACGGGGAGAAGCGCTGGATCGGCAACGGCTCCTTCGCCGATGTAGCCGTGATCTGGGCCCGCACCGAAGACGGCAAGATAGCTGGCTTCCTGGTCCGGGGCGACAACCCCGGATACAACGCCGAGGTCCTGCCGCGCAAGGGCTCCCAGAGGTCCGTCTGGCAGACGCACATCACCCTCGAGGACTGCTTCGTCGCGGAGGGAGACCGCCTGCCGGGGGCGAAGGGCCTCGGCTCCACGCTCTCCGTGCTGACCCACTCCCGCTACGGGGTGGCCTGGGACGGCCTCGGACAGGCGATGGCCTGCTACGAGGCGGCGCTCGGCTACGCGGGAGAGCGGGAGCAGTTCGGCCAACCCATAGCCTCCTTCCAGCTCGTGCAGCAGAAGCTGGTGGAGATGGTAACCGAGATCTCGCTCTCACAGCTCCTCTCCGTCCACCTGGGACGCACCAAGGACGCCGGGGACCTCGACCCCGCCACGGTCTCCATGCACAAGATGAACAACGTGAGCAAGGCCCGGCGCATAGCGGCGCTCGCCCGCGATGTCCTCGGCGGCAACGGCGTCCTCCTGGACTACCGGGTAATGGAGCACATGGCCGATATAGAGGGCGTCTACTCCTACGAGGGCACCAACGACGTGAACACCCTGATCGTGGGCCAGGCCATAACCGGCCACAGGGCTTTCTCCTCCGCCCCGGCCACGAGCCCCGAGCGGAACGGCCGCGCCAGCGAGCCCCGCGCCGAGGAGAGAGCGGAGTAGAGAGCGAGGACCGTGCCAGAGAACAGAGACAAAGGTCCCGGGGCGGAGCTGCGGGTAACGGAGGAGCAGTCCCGGCAGATAGCCGACCTCCTGCGCTACGCCGTGAGCCTCAACACCACGGTCGGTACGCTCTCCCCTACAGATCGGCGGCTCGCCACCTCTACGTACCGGGCCGTCGAACTCGCCGCCCAGGTCCTGGAGGGCAAACCCCTCGAAGAAGCGGTAGAGAGGTCGGAGGAGTCCTGGACCGGCTCCCTGCAGAAGGACCACGAACACGCCCTGACCCTGCTCCAGAGCACCCGGGACGCGCTGCGACAGAGCATGACCCCGTACATGACCCCCGGCCAACTCGCCGAGTACCTGGAGATCACCCAGGAGCAGCTTACAGAGCTCGTGAACTCCACAACGACCACGGATCTCGCCAGCAGACCGGAGATCAGAGACCACCGGAGGACGAGAGCCCGGAGTAGATCCGGGCTCTCCCCGCCAACCGGAGAGAACTCCTTCACCCCCCAAGTTGCACGAAGAAAGATCGAGGGTAGAATACGTATGTGCAAGTTGCACATACGTGCAACAAAGTGAGGCTCTTCGGCTGGGGTTCGCGTGAGCGGCTGTTGCCGGAGGCCCGGACTGGTAGCTGTGGAAGAGCAAAGTAAGGACAGCAGGATACTGGCGCTGACGGACGGCACGTGCGTTCCGGTGCGCGGGATCCAGCCGGAGGACGCCCCGGCGTTGCGGGGTCTCCACGGCCGGTTGAGCGAGCGTACGGTCTACATGCGCTACTTCGGTCCCATGAAGGAGCTCTCCGAGCCCAAATCCCGGCACGTTGCGGACGTCAATGACCGGGAGGGCTACGCGCTCGTAGCCCTGGACCCCCGGGAGCCGGAACAGATAGTAGCGGTCGCGGGCTATGAGAGAGAGGGCGAGACCGAAAAGGCCGAGTACGCGGTGCTCGTCGAGGACCGCTTCCAGGGCCGGGGCCTGGGGCTCAGCCTCACCCGCGAGCTGGTCGAGGCCGCCCGGCACCAGGGAATAGAGCGCCTCTACGCGCTCGTCATGTACGAGAACGCCGACATGCTGAAGCTGCTCAAGAAGCTGGGCATCGAGGAGAGCATCAAGTGGGAAGACGGGGTAGAGCACGTCACGCTCCACCTCGGACGGGAAGAAGCTTCGTAGACCAGACCGGTCGGCTTATGGTCGCATAGTCGGCGGCTTGATAGGATTACGGGCATGCCGATAGAGCTTTACACTACATCCGGCTGTCCCTACAGTGCGGAGGCCCGCGAAGACCTCGAGTGGCGCGGGGTAGAGTTCGTGGAGTACGACGTGGAGCGGGACCCGGAGGCCTACGAGCGGATGATCGGTCTCGCCGGTGGGGAGCGCACGGTGCCCGTGATCGTCGGGGAGGACGGGTCGGTACAGGTAGGTTGGATGGGGCGGGGGTGCTTTATCTAGGCTGCTCCCGTAGCTCCTCCAGGAGGCCGCGCAACACGTGGTAGACGGAGGCCTGCACCTCCTGGATGCGCGGGATGTAGTCCGAGCGGACCACTATCGCGTGGTCCGCCAGCCGCTCGCTAACCACCCTGCCCCCGTCGTAGCCCAGGATCCCCACCGTGAGCAGCCCGCGCTTGCGGGCCTCCCCGAGCGCGGACAGGACGTTCGCCGAGCCCCCGCTGGTAGAGAAACCGACCGCAACGTCCTCCGGCCGGGCGTGGGCGATGAGCTGGCGGACGAAGATAGCCTCCTTACCGATGTCGTTGGCGATAGCGGTGATGTTCGCCGGTTCGGCGGCCAGCGAGACCGCCGGGAGAGGCCGCAGGCCCGGCGGCGGAGCCACGCAGTCCGCGACCAGGTCGTTCGCGTCGGTAGCAGAGCCCCCGTTGCCGAAGGCGACGACCTTACCCCCCCGCTCCAGCCGCTCCGCAACGTCGATGGCTACCTCCGAAAGGATGCCCACCTCCGTCTCCGCCGCCGCGGCCCGCATACCGTTGACCTCCTCCATCTTCTGCAGCATCGAGCCCTGCACCTGCTCGACTACCCTCTCAAGTCTCTGCTCCTGCCTGCCCAGGAACGGGTACAGAAAGGACGATGCCCCCACGTCGTGCCCCTGCTCCCGGTGCTCGAAGTACACGTGTACCGTCTCCCAGAGCATGTGATAGAGGACCTCGAAGACCTCCTGGCACACGAACGGGTCCTCATCAGGGAGGTCGAAGGAGTAGTCGCCGCTCTCTCCCGCCAGCGCAAAGGTGAGCGCTCCTCGTTCGTCGGCCACCCGCAACGCCCGCTCCACCGCCGCGTCACGGGCGGGGAAGGCGAAGCCCATTACCATATCCTCCGGCTTCAGGACCACCGGCGAGCGGGCCTCGAAGTCCGGACCGAGGTCCAGGGCGGGCAGCGCCCGCTTGCCCACGATAACAGGATGCACGAACTCCACAGAGACGTGCTCGGCATCGGTCGCCGCCGCGCCGTTCCCGAAGGCCAACAGCCGTCCTCCCGCCAGAAAGCGGCGGGACATCTCGTGGCAAGCCTCGGCCAGCCGGGGAGCCTCAGCCCTGAAAAAACCTTCGAAGACCCCGTTGCGCCGGAGCAGTTCCTCGCGGCTCCGGGTCGCGAGCGTATCCGCGTCTACAGTCCGCATCGGTTGCACCTCCAATCGTCGGGCGGTTACAGCGGCAAGAAGAGCGTTTGCTCGTTCATGTCCGCCGGCTCACCCACCTTTGCCACGAGCTCCAGGTCACGGATGCAATCACCGATCGACGCACGGAGTTGGTGCGCGTAGATCACGCCGTGAAACGCCTGCTCTTGCCGCTGGCGCTGCGTTGCTTCGGTGAGCAGATCGTCATCCTGCGTGAACAGTACTCTCTCCAACTCCTCCGCGCGATCCAGTAACGCTGGACACAACGCTGAGAAATAGACCCGTCAACGGGAGACTGCGTAATTGACGTTGGCAGCTCTCTACGGCCGCAGTTCTGGAGATAAGCTGCGCGTCTGCGGTCGTCTCCTTACCTGCCGCAGCGAAGACCCTCTATTCCTGTTCAAATGAAGAGAGGATCTCTTCTTCGGTGTTCTCCCGCGCCCATTCCACAGCACCTGGCGTCTTTAGCCACTCGCTCAGAGCCGTAGCGAAGTAGGAGACCGCCTCGCTCTCGTCACCCAAGCCGACCAGCTCGGAGAGCCCTTGAGCCAGGAAGTTCTTGCGGCCCAGAAGATAGAGCGGCACGTAGGGATTGGTCTCGGTGGCTTGCTTTAACTCTCTGTTGGCCCTCTCGCTGGCTCCCTCCGTGCGGAACCTGAACAGGGCGCGGGTATAGAGCCAGTAGGCCGACGCCTCCTCTTCGTATTGTTCCAGGAGCTCTCCAAGCTCCTCATCGTGTCCTTCGTCCAGCAGACAACCGGCTAGCTCGTAGCGTACTCCCTGGTTATCTCCGGGGTTGAGCTCCAGCATCCGACGGTAGTGGGAGAGCGCTTGTTCACGCTCTCCGAGTGCCCATAGAGCCCTGGCCAGCCCTTCGCGTGCCCGCATGTAGGGCCGGCTCTCCAGGATGCCCCAGAATTCGCCTTCCTGCTCGGTGAAGGTCTGCTCTCCAAGAGCGCGCTCTCCGGCCTTGATGCCTGCCTCGTAGAGTTCCCTGGCCTCTTCGGCGTCCTCGGCGGTCTCCTCGGCCAGTAGCACGTAGGCGTCGGCGCAGTCCCCACTTACCTCCAGAGCTTCTTCGGCCAGCTCTACCTTTCTCAGCGGATCATCGGTGTCGAAGGCGTCGTAGACTAGCTCCTGGGCCTGCTCCAGCGGCGTTGCCGGTGGCGGAGCGTCCTCCAGCGAACCCCCACCCTCGGAGATGTAGCGGCTTATGAAGGCATTTGCCTCTTCCATGGACTCGAAGTCCTGCTCTTCCATGATCCGGCCAATGCGGGCCGTCATCCGCTCCATCGCCCTGCGATCCGGGGGAGGACCGGGGAACTCGTCTATCTCTTCGGGCTCTTTTCTGATCGCCTCCTGCTGGCGGAGCTTTTGCTCGCGGTTACGCTCTTTTCTCTGGCGCTTTTTCTTGGTCATGACCTTGACTGGACTTTGGCCATTTGAGGACGAAAAGGGGTAGGGTACGCTCGACACCAGTATCCCCATGCAAGAGGTGAGCGATGCGTACCCTACCTGCCACGATGTTACAGCTTTTAGCCTCCTTCGCGCCACTTTTCTCGGCGCGCGTCTTCGAGCATGTCGGAGTGCTCGTGGCGGGTGCGATTCTCGCTCCGGGAAAGAGGACCGTAGCCTCCGCCCTGCGGGCTATGGGCCTGGATCAGGACAAGCGGTTCTGCCGCTACCACCGGGTCTTGAGCCGAGCCGTCTGGAGTGGACGGGAGGCGAGCCGCGTCTTGCTGAGGCTCCTGGTGGAAGCTTTCGTAGCCGACGGACCGCTGGTGGTGGGTGTAGACGAGACCCTGGAACGTCGTCGGGGCAAGAGGATCACCGCCAAAGGTGTCTATCGTGACCCGGTCCGCTCTAG
>JACCZN010000074.1 GCA_013695915.1 Rubrobacter sp. | reverse complement strand
AGGAGCTCGAGGTCGGCCTGAACGCCGTGGGAGCCCCGATCTACGCCTCCGGCGGCTCCGTGCTCGGGGCGGTGAGCGTCTCCGGCCCCTCCTTCAGGATACTCCCCGAGTCCATAGACGACCTCGGGCAACTCACCAGCCGGTTCGGCTCGGATATCTCCCGTCGCTTCGGCTTCTACGACGCCAACCGCGCCACCAAATAACCCCGAAAACCCCGCCGCAAGGCCGTAGACCACCGTTCCGGGAAATCTGGCCCGAAAGAGGTAGACCAGTTCCTTGACCCGCCAAGAAATCAGTGGTACGAATTTCTCTATAAGAAAACGTTTTGCATGCTGCAACAGCCGGAGGCGGAGATGGAGAGGACATATCCCAGGCGGTACGGGGGGGAGAGCGTGGACCGGCACGTGCGGCTGGTTGCCGGGAGGCTGGGGCAGAGCGCGGCGGAGGTCTCGGTGGAGGGTGAGATGGACCCGGACCGGGCGGAGCTGGTCTCCGTGGACGACTTCTCCGTGTTCTCCCGGGGCACCACCGTCACCTCCGGCACGCGGGCGGACGTGGTGTACATAGACGAGGCGTTCGGGACCGTGTTCCTCGACGGTCCCATCTACGGCGAGCGCTACGGCCGGTTCCCGGAGGCGGCGGGTCTCGGGGCCCCGCTGCCGCTACCCGTGGTCCTCTGGAAGGCCGGCACGGAGGCCGGGGTCTGGGTGCTCGTCTCCAGCCGCCGGGGCTTCAGCCCGGGAGAGCCGGGGTGTGCGCGGAGCCTCCTCCGGGTTACGGAGGCGGTGCTGGAGCGGGGTCGCCTCCTCTACGAGGGCCTGGAGTGGAGCCGGCAGCCCCTGGGCTGAGCCGCGGCTAGAGCGCGGGTTCCAGGCTCGGGACGGCGACCTCTCCGGGCGGTTCCACGGTGGCGCCGCTCAAGTTTATGTCCAGCGCCCAGGCCTTCGCCTCCACGCCCCGGTCCTCGAAGGCGGCCCGCATGGCCCGGCTAACCTCCGCCGCGTGCTCTTCCGGGGTGAAGGCCAGCACGGTGGGGCCGGATCCCGAGAGGGCGGCCCCGTAGGCTCCGTTGTTACAGGCGGCCGCTATCACCTCTTCGAGGCCGGGTATCAGGGGGGCGCGGTAGTCCTGGTGGAGCCGGTCCTGCATGGCCGTCCCCAGGAGGCCGTACTCGCCGGTGGCGAGGGCGCCGAGGAGCAGCCCGGCGCGGCCGACGTTGAAGGCGGCGTCCTTGTGGGAGACCCTCGTGGGGAGGGCCTGGCGGGCGGCGGTGGTCGAGACGGCGAAGTCCGGGACGGCGACCGCCGCCTTGAGGCCCGCGGGCTCGAGGCGCACGCTCTTTATGCCCTCCGGGGTGAGGGTGCCCACGACGAGCCCCCCAAGGAGGGCGGGGGCGGCGTTGTCGGGGTGGCCGTCGAGCTCGCAGACGAGGTTCAGCAGGTCGGGGGCGGCCATCGGGCGGCCGAGGAGGTCGTTGGCCGCGACCGCGCCCCCGACCAGGGCTGCGGCGCTGCCGCCGAGGCCTCGGGCGGGGGGGATGGCGTTCTCCTGGACCAGGTGGAAGCAGACGTCCGGCTCGCCGATGTAGTCCGCCACGAAGAGGGCCGCCCGGTAGGCCGGGTGCTCGGGGCCGCGGGGGATCAGGTCTTCCCCCGCGCCGCTCACCTCCACGAGGGGTGTCGAGGAGCGGTCGAGGCTTATCCTCATGTAGAGGGAGAGCGCGAGGCCGACCGCGTCGTAGCCGGGGCCCAGGTTCGCCGAGGTCGCCGGGACCCGGACGGAGATCACGCTACACCGCCCCCGTCATACGGAATCCGGTTGACTACTTCGCGGCTTTCGTAGTTCGGGAGGTCGGGAGTCGTATTTGTCTTCTCCGACTCCCGAAGCGAGCGGAGCGACGCGCCTCCCGACTCCCGGGCCCACCAGAGATGCATCATTTACCCGGAATCTGTATCACTCCTGGGCCGCCTTCTCCATGTAGCCGGAGACGGCGTCGAACGTGGCTTCCACGGGCTCGGGGAGCCGGGTGCGGGCGAGTATTACGTCGGGGTCCTTGAGGCCGTGGCCCGTCAGCACGCTGACGACGGTACCCTCCGGCGACCGGCCCTCGCGGGCGAGCTTGAGGAGGCCTGCGATGCCGGCGGCGGAGGCCGGCTCGCAGAAGACGCCCTCCTCTCGGGCGAGGAGGAGCTGGGCGTCGAGGATCTCCTCGTCCGTAACGGTCTCTATGAGGCCGTCCGACTCCCGTGTCGCCCGGAGAGCGCCCTCCCGGCTCGCCGGGGCCCCGATGCGGATGGCGCTCGCGACGGTCTCCGGGCTCTCTATGTCGTGCCCAGCGACGAGGGGTGCTGAGCCCGCGGCCTGGAAGCCGAGCATCCGGGGCGCCTCGTCGGAGAGCCCGGCCTCCCGCCACTCGGAGAAGCCCTTCCAGTAGGCGGTGATGTTCCCCGCGTTGCCCACGG
>JACCZN010000049.1 GCA_013695915.1 Rubrobacter sp. | reverse complement strand
TTCGCCGTGGCGTTCATGCGCCGCCAGGCGGGGATGGAGCTGCCCGACGTGAACCCCGAGTTCGTCAAGCTCGCCAAAGAGCGAGGCTTCCACTCCGAGGACCTGATGAAGCGCCTCGCCGAGCACGGTAGCGTCCGCGATAGCTCCGCTTTCCCCGAGGTCCCCGAGGACGTGCGCAACGTCTGGGTCACCTCCCACGACGTCTCCCCGGACTGGCACGTCCGGATGCAGGCGGCGTTCCAGAAGTACACCTCGATGGGGATCTCCAAGACCATAAACCTCCCGAACGAGGCGACGCCCCAGGACGTGGGCGAGGCGTACCTCCAAGCCTACCGCACGGGTTGCAAGGGCATAGCGGTCTACCGTGACGGCTCCCGCGACCTGCAGGTGCTCTCCACGGGCTCCACCGGCAAGACCGGGGCGGAGCAGAGCCCGGCGGCCTCCCCAGAAGCGGTCGCCCCGACCGCTGCAGGCGTCACGGCCCCGGGCGAAGTGAACGGCTCCGCAGAGACGCGCTACGTCTCGCTGGCCGAGGCCCGCAACGGCCGGCCGCGCACGCTCTCCGGCGTGACCAAGAAGCTTCAAACGGGACACGGCCCGCTCTACGTCACGATGAACGATGACGAGTTCGGCTCGCGGGAGTGCTTCGTGGTGCTCGGCAAGCCCGGCGGCACGGCGGCGGCCTTCTCCGATGCCCTGGGACGTATGATCTCGCTCGCCATGACCCACGGCGCAAAGCCGTCCGAGGTCGTCCACCAGCTCCGTGGCATCCAGGACGGCCACCCGGCAGGCGTCGGCCCGAACGCGGTACTTTCCGTCCCCGACGGCGTCGCCCGCTCCATGAGCGAGCACTACCTCGTCGAGGAGAACCCGGCCGAGTCCCGGGCCCGCGAGCTACCCGTGATAGGCGCCTGCCCCGACTGCGGCAGCGGCCTCACCCGCCAGGAAGGCTGCGTGACCTGCTTCTCCTGCGGCTACTCCAAGTGTAGCTAAACTTCAAGTAGAGCGTTACTAAAGAGGGACTCGCTGGAAGGCTTGCCCCTCTTTCTCTGGTCGCAGCGGTCGGCTTTTGCAGGGGAAACGTTGTGTGAAGAGGCAAGCCTCTCTGGCGCTGTAGCGGGATGCAGGGCTCTGCATACAGGTTCGAGTTTCGCTTCACGGTCCGTGAAGCCCGGCAGGCGGGCCACCGTGCCGGAACCGGTTGAAGGGGTTGTGAATAGCGGTTAGACTCCCTCGCGGAGAGGTGGCAGAGTGGTTGAATGCGGCGGTCTCGAAAACCGTTATGTCGGTAACCCCGGCATCGGGGGTTCGAATCCCCCCCTCTCCGCTCCGGCAGGCTTCCGCTAAGAGGTTCTATCCGAACCTTCCGGGTTCTCCGTGTACTCCGCTCACAGTCTGTACGATAACGGGTTATGTCCGGGTTACGGTTGCCAGGTTTCAGAAGGTGGGGTTCCGGTGGTGCGCGGGCTCGCACCTTGCGAGTCCTTCTCTGGGTGCTCGGTTTCGGGGTGCTGGTGCTGGCTCTGGTCCTCAACCAGCGGTACGGGGCGATAGCGGTGGGCCGCATCGCCACGGACTCTATGGACGTCCACGCGGACTTCGATACGTTCTGGAGGTCGGCTGACGCGTTCCTCTCCGGCGGGCAGGTCTACGACTCCGGGGCGCGGCTCCAGAACCTGAACCCCCCGGTCTGGGTACTCCTCACGAGCCCGGTCGCGTTCTTCGAGCCGCTGGAGGCGTACCGCGTCTTCGCGCTCCTCATGCTCTCGACGATGGTGGCCTCCGTAGCCCTCGTCGCGGACGAGCTGCGGCTGCGGGCCGGTCCCTGTGTCCTGGCGGCGGCCGGGATACTGCTCTCCGCACCGATGCTCGCGACCCTCGCGCTCGGGCAGATGTATCCGATCCTGACGCTCGGGCTCGTCGGGGCCTGGATGTTCGACCGTCGCGGCTACCAGATACCCTCCGGTCTCTCGCTGGGCCTCGTGGTGGCCCTCAAGCCCTCTCTGGCACCGGTCGTGCTGTGGCCCCTACTCCGGCGGCGGTGGGAGGCGGTCGGAGCGGCGCTTGTCTCCGGCGGGGCGGCGACGCTCGCCGGGGTCCTCGCGCTCGGACCGGAGACGACCCTCCGGTGGGTGACTGCTCTCCAGGAGGAGCCGCTGAACACCCAGTGGGACAACGCCTCGCTCCCCGCCACGGCGGGCCGGCTCTTCACGGAGAACCCGTACGTCGAGGCCGTGGCGCTGCTGCCCTGGGCCGTGCCGGTGTTCCAGGTGGCGGGGTTGGCGGTCGTGGTCTTTACTGCCCGGCGGGTCCGAGGAGGGTCGGAGTGGGGGCTCTGGGCGCTGGTCGCCGCTGCGCTGCTGGCCTCGCCGATAGCCTGGAGCAACTACCTGTTGCTGCTGGCCCCGGCCGTGCTGCTCCTCGTGGCTCGCGGGTACGCGCCGCTCGCCCTGCTGCTCGTCGCATTGCAGCTCATCCCGGCGCAGTGGCCGGACCTCTGGCTCGGCCGGAGCACGATAGTCGCCGCCCTGGGGCTCTCGTTCTACTCGTACGTCCTGATCTCGCACTGGCTCGCCGTCCTGCCCCCTGCACAAGCCCCCGCCAAGGAGGCCTGGGACCCCGGCGCCGCTTCTCCGGACGGCCGGGATGCGGAGGTGGCAGCGAAGGGAACACCGGGAGCCACTCCTCCCTGAGCCTCCGCGAGCCGTAGTCTCCGATTTACCTTTCCGGTCCCGGGGGCATAATAACCTCTGGAGGTCAGCCTCTTACTACCGTGGAAAGGTGGAAGGAATGGGGTCTACGCTCAGCCAGCGCATCATCGACTCTCTGGGTTCTCTGGACTACGTGGCCGACAGGGTCCAGCCGAAGGTGCAGGCAGCCGTCGCGAAGGGCGGCAAGCGGACGAAGAACTTGCTGGACGGGCTCTGGCTCGGCTCGCCCCTGCACCCGGCGCTCACCGACGTTCCCATCGGCTCCTGGACGGCGGCGCTCGCGCTGGACGGCGTGGACCTCGTGAGCGGCTCCCGGGCCGCCCGCAACGGTGCCGACGGCGCGCTCGCGGTCGGGGTGGCCGGAGGTTTCGCCGCCGCCGCGTCCGGCCTCTCGGACTGGCGCTACCTCTCCGGCGGGTCGCGGCGCATGGGGGTGGCCCACGGCCTGCTGAACACCGCCGGGCTCGCCCTCAACACCCTCTCGCTCGTGCTGCGGGCGACCGGGCGCCGGAGGGCCGGGCAGCTCTCCTTGCTCGCGGGCTACTCGCTGAACGGCATGGGGGCGCACCTCGGCGGGGAGCTCTCCTACGGCTACGGGCTGCGGGTCAACCGGAACGTCTTCGAGGACCCGGGGCCGGACGAGTTCGTGCCGGTCCTGCTGGAGGGTGAGCTGCCCGAAGCTGGCCTGCGGCGGGTCGAGGCCGCGGGGCCCGGGGCGGAGAAGGTGGGGGTGCTCCTGAGCCGGGCCGGGGGCGAGCTCTGCGCCATCGCCGCGACCTGCAACCACTTCAGCGGCCCTCTGGAGAAGGGAGAGCGGGAGGGAGACACGGTCGTCTGTCCCTGGCACGGTTCCCGCTTCGATCTCTGCACCGGCGAGCCTCTCGACGGACCGTCCGTCTTTCCGCAGTCGCGGTACGAGGTCCGGGTACGCGACGGCAACATAGAGGTGCGGGCCGTCTCCGACAACGTCCAGAAGAAGGTACGTTAGAGGAGTGTAACCGACCGGGA
Source organism: Rubrobacter sp. (assembly GCA_013695915.1). Classification (GTDB taxonomy): domain Bacteria; phylum Actinomycetota; class Rubrobacteria; order Rubrobacterales; family Rubrobacteraceae; genus Rubrobacter_A. Next base: position 10,777 of record JACCZN010000049.1, on the reverse strand, counting down.
GCTAGCGGCCTTCGAGGGCGTCGAGGGCCTCCTCGGCGGCGCGGCGGGCGCGGCGGGCGGAGTCCACCTTGAAGACCATCTGGAGGTCCTCCCGGGCATCCTCCTTGCGGCCGAGGGAGGCGAGACAGGCGGCGCGGTTGTAGTAGGCGACGCCGAGCTTCGGGTCGAGCTCTATGGCCTGGTTTATGGCCTCGAGGCCGTCGGCGTGCTCGCCGTCGAGGTCGAGGACCGTGCCGAGGGCGGAGTAGTAGCGGGGGAGCGGACGGTACTTGACGAGCTCGCCGTAGATCCTGGCCGCCTCCTCGTAGTCCTCCCGGCGGAAGGCGGCTGCGGCCTTGCGCTCGTCGGGGGCGACGCCGCGGGCCATGAGGGAGGTCAGTATCGCCGCTCCGGCCAGGTAGACGAGCACCACGCTCAGGGTGTCCTCCACCCGCGCCAGGTCCGCGATGAACGGCAGCCCGACGATAAAGACGCCGGTCGAGAGGACCGGCATGAGGCGGACGGCGAACTCCCGGTAGGCCCGGGCCCGCAGGAGGTCCCGGTTCTGCCGCCCGACAAAGGCCCCGAGCAGCACGAGCAGCACGAGGGCCGCGGCCGTCGGGTAGAAGAGGCCCACTAGCCTTCCTCCAGGAACCTCTTGGCGGCGCTCCTGAAGCGCCGGGGAAGGTCCGCGTCGAGCGCCCGCTTGAGGTCCTTCTGGGCCCGGCTCTTGCGCCCGCTCTTCCGGAGGACCAGGGCGCGGTTGTAGTAGGCGACCCCGTAGTCCGGGTCGAGCTCCACCGCCTTTGTAGAGGCGTCTATGGACTCCTGGAGGCTCCCGCTTATGGCGCCGGGAGCCCTGTCGCGGGGCTCCTCGTCCGAGTCCTCGGTCCTGGCGCCGAGCGCCGCCCCGAGAAAGGCGTAGTAGCGGGCGAGGGGCTTCTGTTCGGTCATCTCCCGGAAGCCCTCGGCGGCCCCCTCGTAGTCGCCCTTGCGGAAGGCCCGGCTGGCGCGCCGCTCACCCGAGGGCACGGAGTAGAAGTTCGCCAGGAGTATGGCGGTGCCGAGCAGGACCGCCCAGGTCACGGGCACCCACTCGGCGGTGGCGTTCTGTACCAGGGGCAGGGTGATGACCATGACGGCGAGCGCGGCGAAGGGCAGCGCCTTGCGCCCGAGCTCACCCCAGGCCCCGACCCGGTAGAGGTCCTTGTTCAGGGAGAAGACCACCCGCAGTGCTATCGCCACGAGCAGGGTGAATAGCGCTACCGATACCGCCGTCGAGCCCACGACCGGCCCCTAGCCCGCCGTACCGGAGCCCACGGGCGCGGGCTCTCGCAAGAGCCGCCGCGCGGGCTCGACGAGCCGCTCGAACTCGGGGTCGGAGAGGGCCGGGCGGGAGCCATCCGTCGAGACGGCCCGGTCCGTGTCTACGAAGCTCTTGCAGCCCCCGTAGTTAGGGCTGTAGGGTAGCTCGACCGGCTCGGGGAGCAGGTAGGTGCGGAGCACGAGGACCGTCAGCGGCTTCTTCGGGCGCCACTTCAGGCGGCTCTCGGCGTACTCGGGGGTCCAGATGTGGTGCGGGTCCATGGCGTCGAGGGACTCCTTCTCGGAGACCTCGTACGCTTCGTGTACCTCCGCGAAGGAGGTGAACCGTACCGGCCCGTCGTCTTGACGGTCGGGGATGGATCTCAGCAGGTCGTGGTACTCGGGCTTTAGCTGGTCCGCGTTCTGGTGCTCGTAGCCCGGGAAGAGCAGGAAGCGGGTGGAGGGGACGGCGAACGCCTTCTCCCGGATGCCGCCCTTGCGGACCACCAGCGCCGTATCGCCCCGCTCCAGCGCCCGGATGGCGACCGCCCACTCCTTCAGAGCCTGTTGTAGTTGCAGGGAGCCCAAAAGACACCTCCCGTATACCCGTATAATGCGACCGTCAGAAGAGATTGTACGTTGTCCTGGAGATTATACGACGCGGGGACCGGGCTCCGGTAGACGGTTCGAGGGGAGGTTCACAAGTGGCACAGAGGGAGACGGCACACCGGGTAGAGCGCGACTCGATGGGCGAGGTCGAGGTGCCGCGCGACGCGCTGTTCGGGGCGCAGACGCGCCGGGCGCTGGACAACTTCCCCATAAGCGACCTGCGCTTCCCGCGCCGCTTCGTGGAGGCACTCGGGGCGATAAAGCTCGAGGCCGCCGGGGCCAACCACGAGCTTGGTCTTTTGGACGAGAGGCTAAAGGGCGCCATCGCGGAGGCCGGGGAGGAGGTCGTAGAGGGCCGCCACGACTCGCAGTTCGTGGTGGACATCTTCCAGACGGGATCCGGGACCTCCACCAACATGAACGCCAACGAGGTGGTCTCGAACCGGGCCGTCCAGATACTCGGCGGCGAGGTCGGCACCAAGGACCCCGTACACCCCAACGACCACGTCAACCTGGGGCAGTCCTCGAACGACGTGATCCCGACGGCCATCCACGTCGCGGCGCTGGTCTCCATAGAGCGGGACCTCCTGCCGGCACTCCACAAGCTGCGCGACGCTCTGGGCGACAAGGCCGTGGAGCTCGACGGCGTGGTAAAGACCGGCCGGACCCACCTCCAGGACGCCACCCCGATACGTCTCGGCCAGGAGTTCACCGGCTACGCCGGACAGATAGACCGCGGCATCCGGCGCGTCGAGAAGGCCCGCGAGGAGCTCTCGGAAGTGGCGCTCGGCGGCACCGCCGTCGGCACCGGCGTAAACACCCACCCCGAGTTCGCCGGTAAGGTCTGCGAGCGCCTGAGCGCCCGCTTCGGCATCGAGGTAAGGGAGACGGAGAACCACTTCCAGGCCCAGAGCGCGATGGACGGCGCGGTAGCCGCGAGCGGAGCCCTGAAGACCGTGGCGGTCAGCCTCATGAAGATAGCCAACGACATCCGCTGGCTCGGCGCCGGTCCGCGGGCGAGCCTCGCCGAGATCTCACTTCCCGAGGTACAGCCCGGCTCCTCCATCATGCCCGGCAAGGTAAACCCGGTAATAGCCGAGAGCGCCGCGATGGTCTCCGCCCAGGTAATAGGCAACGACGCCACCATAGTCGTAGCCGGACAGAGCGGGAACTTCGAGCTCAACGTCATGCTCCCCGTCCTCGCCCACAACCTACTCCAGTCCATAGAGCTCCTCGCCAGCACCGCAGAGAACTTCACCGACCAGTGCGTAGCGGGCCTCGAAGCCACCGACCGCGGCCCCGAACTCGTGGAACAGGGCCTCATGCTAGCCACCGCCCTCGCCCCCGTGGTCGGCTACGACAAGGCCGCCGACATCTCCAAGGAGGCGTACGCGTCCGGACGCACCATCCGCGAGGTCGCCCGCGAGAGGACCGGCCTCTCCGAGGGCCAACTAGACGAGACCCTCGACGCCAAGAAGATGACCGGGAACTAGAGCAGCAGACACTTCGCACAACTGCGTCACAGCATGAGGCGGTGCCTGTTGCTCCGGGCGCTGCCTTCTCCGCAGGCTGCACCTTCTGATCTCGTGCCGTGGGTGGCGTGTGTATACTCTTATACATCGCAGATATACATCGCGTAAAGAGGTGACACATGGTTCGGACCCAGATCTACCTGACAGAGGGAGAGCAGGAGGCGCTCCGCTCTCTGGCCCGGGACACGGGGCGCACCCAGAGCGAGCTTATCCGCGAGGCCATAGACGCTATGCTCGAACGCCAGAAGCCGGTGGACCGCGGAGCCGTGATGCGCCGGGCACGCGGCATTTGGAGCGACCGTACCGACCTCCCTGACTTTAGGGAGTTGCGGGACGAACTCGACCGTGCGGTGGAGGGCACGTAGCCGGTGCCCGAGCCGCGGTTACTGCTCGACACGGACGTGTTGATCGACTACCTGCGCGGCGAGCCGGAAGCGATAGCGTATCTCGAAGACCGCACGGAGACCCTGATGCTATCCGCGATAACCGTAGCCGAGCTTTTTGCCGGGGTCCGGGAGGGAGAGGAGCGGCGGACGCTCGACAGCTTCGTTCGGGTCTTCGAAATCGTAGCGGTGAGCCCGCAGATCGCCGAGAGAGGCGGCCTGATACGGCGCGACTACGGTGGGAGCTACAACACCGGACTGGCCGACGCCCTCATCGCAGCTACCGCCGAACACGAACGGGCAAGCCTGGTAACGCTCAACGGCAAGCACTTCCCCATGTTGGAGGACGTGGTCGCTCCGTATCGGAAAGCCAGTGGTAAATGAATCGTATTGATTTAGGAGCATCGGGTTGAGCCGGTGGGGTTGTCGGCGATGAGATCAGCCAGGTGTCCGCACAGGTCAACGGGGCCGCCGGTGCCACGCTCACCGCTCATGCGGCCGTAGTGCAGGCTGCCAAAGGCCACGTGGAAAGCTTCGCTCTCAGAGTCCATGATGACGGTCTCAGCGCCGGTGGCGATCTCGTAGACGATGACCCGGTAGCGCGGCCTCGCGAGTACGGTACATGGAGATCCAGGGTAACCTGTGGTTCGTAATTCTGGTTGGGCGATGGCCCGTGATCAGAGAGGCTGGTTTTGAAGACCCGGTTGGAGATAGCCCGGTTTTGCCTGGTAGCTCTCTTTGTTCTGGTCTTCGCTGCCTGTGGGTCTCCTAACCCGGAGCCCGAAGGAGCCGGAGACGAGACCACGCGGATGACCACCACCGAGACTACCGCTCCAGAGGAGACGCCCGACCCGGAAGAGACGGAAGAGAGCACTGTCGGCCTCGAAGAGACCGGAGAAGCTGCGGAGGTTGCCGAGGAGCCCCTGCCGGACCCCGGCGGGCCCACCCGCAGCGAGAGCACGGCTACGGAGGCGGCGTCCGGGGAGAATGGGATGGTGGCGAGCGCGCACCCGCTGGCTACGGAGGCGGGGCTCGAGGTGCTCGGGGAGGGCGGTAACGCCTACGACGCGGCGGTGGCGGTCTCGGTGGCCCTCGGGGTGGTGGAGCCGATGATGAGCGGTATCGGGGGTTACGGGGCGACCGTGACCTTTGACGCGGAGATGGGGGAGACCCGGTTCCTGGAGACCGGCAGCCGGGTGCCCGAGACCGCGGACCCGGCTCTCTTCCGGCCGCCGACGCCCGGATACGGCGAGAACCGCTGCGGTGCGACCGCCGTCGCCACGCCGGGGAACCTCCGGGCGTGGGAGGCTATGTGGGAGGAGCACGGTGAGCTTGGGTGGGAGGAGCTATTCACGCCCGCCGTGCGCTACGCCGAGGAAGGGTTCGAGGTCTCCCCGGTGCTCGAAGGCTGGCTCGGCTCGGAGTTCTCAGCCTTTCCCGCTCACGCGCAGGAGGTCTACGGCCGCGATGGCCTCCCCCTGCGGACCGGCGACCGCCTCGTGCAGCGGGACCTCGCAGCCTCGATGCGGACCATCGCCGACGAAGGCGCGGACGCACTCTACAGCGGAGACCTCGGCCAGACGGTCGTCTCCGAGGTACGGCGGGACGGCGGCTTCCTCTCCGCCGGAGACCTCCAGGCCAACCGGGCTGAGTGGCGGGCGTCCGTGAGCTCCGGGTACCGCGGACACGAGGTGGCCGTGGCCGCACCCCCCGCGACCTCCTGGAACGCCCTGATGCGGCTCGGCATCATGGACCAGTTCGGCTTCGGCCCCGGAGACCACAACACCTCCGCCTACACCCACGCTTTCGTCGAGGGCTCGCGGGGTGCATCCTCCACCTTCCGCGAAGACCCCACCGCCGACCTCAGCTCCGTCGAGAGCGGGACGCTCGGCCTCCTCCTCTCCGAGGCGTACTGGCGGGAGCGGGCCGCGGAGGTGGACTTCTCCCGGGCCACCCCCCGCGACAGCACCCCCCGTGGAGACTCCGCCGCCGACTGCTCGCCGACCGGCTACACCCCGACCGGAACCGCGCCCGTGGAGGCCGCGGATACCCGGCAGCACACCACGCACTTCACCGTCGCCGACCGGGAGGGCAACGTCGTCAGCTCCACCCAGACCCTCGGCAACGTCTTTGGCAGCAAGGTCATGCCCCGGGGAACCGGGATCTGGCTGAACGACTCCGTGGCATGGTCCCGCTTCGAGCCCGAGGGCAACGTCTTCGACGTGGCTGCTGGGGGACAGAGCTACTATGCTCTCGCCCCGACCATCGTGCTGGAGGACGGTCGTCCGCGGGCGGCTCTCGGTACCCCCGGCGGCCGCACCATACCTCAGACCACCGCGCAGATGGTGATGAACCTCGTGGACTCCGAGATGGACGTGCAGCGGGCCGTCTCCGAGCCGCGGTTCGCCTCGTTCTGGTCCAGCGGGAGCCTCGCGGTCGAGCCGGGCTTCCCCGAGGCCGCCCGCCAGGAGCTCGCCGCCCTCGGCCACGAGGTCTACGTGGAGGAGAGCGGCATCGGTGACGCTCAAGCCGTCGGCGTCGAGTACGGGGAGGACGGCCGTCCGGTCCGCCTTACCGGCGGGGCCGACCCGCGCGGCGAGGGGCTGGCCGCCGGTTTCTAGCCGGTGCCGTCAGCCGCCGTAGAAGAGCTGGTAGGTGGCGTAGGCTGCGGCGGCCATCGCGGCCAGGGCCAGGAGCGACATCAGGGCCCGGGCCGCGGCAGAGTTGCGCCAGAGCTTCAGGAGCCACCGCAGCAGGGTCCGGGCCTTCAGCTCGGCCCAGTCCATGAACCGGGCAATGTACCGGAACTCGCTCGCGAGGATCCCGAACCCCAAGAAGAGCGTGAGCCAGCCCGGTCCCGGCGTGGCGAGGAACAGGAGGCCCACCAGTACGACCAGGATGCCGAAGCCCACGTTCACGAACTTCCAGACGGAGAATCTGCCGCCCCGGCTCTGCTGGCGCTCGCGGTAGCGGTCCTCGAAGCGCTGGCCCGGCTCGCTCGCCGCGAACTTCCAGTAGCTCTCTTTTATACGCCCGAGCATGAACTATATGGTCCCCGGGATCGGGACCGTCCAACGACCGCGGAGCCCGGCAGGGACCCGCCGCCCGGGAGACACGCGGCTAATTGTTGCTGAAGCCACCCGGCCCGAGCCACCCGAGGGGGTCTTCCTCCTGCTGGCTCTCCCTGAGGGCGTCCACGAGGCCGGGCAGGGTGCCCATCTCTACCTTCATACCGCCCTCGCTGGCGGGCGGCGGGCTCAGAGCCACGTACTCCACCTGCTCCCAGTGGGCCTCCAGGACCCCGATGAGCTCCTCCCTGGAGACCTCCCGGGCTGCGAGCTCACCGCCGAAGCCCGCCGAGGACAGGAAGGCTCCGGCCTCCTCTGCGGAGCCGAAGAGCGGGAGCGCGGGCCGCTCGTCGACTGCCACGACCAACGGCTGTTCCTCCTCGAAGAGGAGGAAGTAGGGGGGACGCGGTACCTCGTTGGCGGCCACGGCTAGTGCCGGGGCGGCGGGGCCATGGTGACCAGGAGGACGAGGTTCTCTCCCGTCTCGTTCTGGACGCCGTGGGGCTCCCCGGCGCGGGCGATAACGGCCTGCCCGGTGCCCAGGTCTCGCTCCTCTTCTCCGACGGTGAAGCGGCCCGTGCCCTCCACGACGTAGTAGACCTTGTCCGAGGCCTCGTGGGAGTGGACCTTCTGCTGCTGGCCCGGTAGTAGACAGTAGGCGTCGTAGAACAGGTTCTGAGACTCGAAGAGGCTGTTCTTCTGCATCTTCTCCCCCGAGAAGTTTACTGCTTCCGTGAGGTGCTGGATCTCCACTCTTCCTCCCTGTCGGTACGGGTGAATGCCTACTCTAGCATCCCTCGGTCTCCGGGGACTCGCGCCCTTGAACGCCGTCCGGCTCCTGGTATCATTCTGCCATTTGCCCGTGGAGAGTGGAAGGGGCCGTCGGCCCTACGGAGGTCCTTGCATGCGGTATCCAGACGTTACGCTGCGCCTGCCAGGCTGGTTAGAAGAAGTCCTGCCGGATCCGGACAGGAGATACCCGACCGTGGAGGACCGTATGCGGCTCGCGGTGGACCTCGCGCGGGGGAACATCCGGCACGGGACCGGGGGGCCGTTCGGGGCCGCCGTCTTCGACGGGGAGACGGGGCACCTGCTCGCGCCGGGCGTAAACCTCGTGGTGAGCGCGGGCTGCTCCGTCGCCCACGCGGAGATGGTCGCCATAATGGTCGCCCAGCAGCGGGTGGGGAGCTTCGACCTCGGCGGGCCGGGACAGCCGCCCCGCGAGCTGGTCACGAGCACCGAGCCGTGCGCCATGTGCTTCGGTGCCGTCCCCTGGTCCGGCGTGCGGCGCCTCGTCTGCGGCGCGCGCGACGAGGACGCCCGCGGCTGCGGCTTCGACGAGGGAGCCAAGATCTCCGAGTGGGGCTCGGAGCTCGAGAAGCGCGGCATCTCCGTGGAGCGGGACGTGCTGCGTGAGGAGGCCGCCGCGGTCCTCAGAGAGTACGCCACGGGCGGAGGCCCGATCTACAACGCCCGCGGCGGGGGGTAAACCTCCGCTACAGCTCGGCTACAGCCGGAACTCCTTCGGGAACTCGGTGAGGTTGCGGTTGCCGTCCCCGGTGACGACCACGAGGTCCTCGATGCGGACGCCGCCGACCGCCGGGTCGTAGACGCCGGGCTCGACGGTCACCACGTCGCCGGGCACGAGCTCGTCGTCGGCCAGGGAGATGCGGGGGGGCTCGTGGATCTCGAGTCCCACCCCGTGACCGGTCCCGTGGATAAAGCCCTCGCCTAGCGGCTCGCCGGGCTTCTGATCGTGGACGAGCGTCTTGTAGCCCGCCTCGTGCAGTATCTCCGAGACCCTGTTGTGTACGTCGCGGCCGTTGACCCCGGCCCGTATCATGCCGAGCGCCGCCTCTTGGCTCCGGAGCACGGCGTCGTACATCCGCTGTAGCTCCGCCGACGTTTCGCCCTTCACCACGGTCCGGGTCATGTCCGCGTAGTACCGGCTCGCCCGCCCCTGCGGGAAGATGTCGAGGATAATGGCCTCCCCGGCCCTCAAGGGACCGCGCCCCTCCTCGTGCGGGTCGGCGGCCTGGGCACCCCCGGCGGTTATGGTGTTGTCCGCGACGCAGTTCCGGCGCAGGAGCTCCGTGTCTATCTCGGAGCGCAGGGCTTCGCTCGTCAGGGTCTCGCCGCGCCAAAGGAGGGTGCCGTCCTCCGCCACCGCGGCCTCCCGCAGGATATCTACGGCGTGGGCGCAGGCGTCCTCCACGGCCCTCTGGGTCTCTTCTATGGAGGCGATCTCGGGCTCTGTCTTGGTGCGGCGGAGGCCGGTAAAGAGCCCGGCGTCGGGGACTACCTCTATGCCGCGGGCGCGGAGCTCGTCGGCGTAGACGACGTCGAGGGTTGGCGGCACGGCGACGGGAGAGTGCCCGGCCCCGAGGCTCTGTAGAAGCTCCGCGGCGGCGGCGGCCTGCCCTCGGGCACCGCTCTTCAGCTCGCGGGCCAGGCGCAGGACCCCGAGCTCGTCGTAGCTCAGGAGCTCGTCCACCGGGGCCTGGCGCCTGGCCCGGCCGTACTCCAGGGCTGAGACCGCCAGGTACTTCTTGCCGGCTACCCGGGCACAGATCACGGGGTCCGGCGCCAGAAAGCCCGAGAGGTGGTAGACGGCGGCGTCGTGCTGGGGCGCGCCGATCACGAGCAACGCCTGCGGTTCCGGGTTATCCATCCCTTATCTCCCTCCGTCGCCGGCCTCTGAACCCGGCGAAGTTCTCTGTGCGCCGGCCACTCCCTTACTATAATCGAGAACATGCGGGAGAACGGCGACATGAGGAGCAGGGTGGAGGGCGCGCTCGAGAAGGTGCGGCCCGCCCTACAGGCCGACGGCGGGGACGCCCGGGTCGTCTCCTGCGACGAGAGTTCCGGCTCCGTCAGTATAGAGATGCTCGGCGCCTGCCGGGGCTGCCCGCTCTCCCAGCTCGACTTCTCCTACGCCATCGAGAGCCTCATCCGGCGCGAGGTCCCCGAGGTCCGCGAGATCCTCGCGGTCTAGGCTCCGGGCGAGCCGTGACGCTCACCCCCCCGGAATTCCGCTACGAATGCTCCTGGCGCGTGGCCCGCAGGGCTCCAGGGGGCAGGGCCTGCCGGGCCTTGGAGAGCGCGTCGGTTGCCCGGCGGCGGTCCCTACGGAGCTTCAGCCGCCCCAGCAGGTTCGCCTCCGGGAGGACCTCGTTGGCGAGGTGCGTCAGCGTGATCATGTCGTTCACGCAGGCCCGGTAGCCGAGGGCGCACATCTCCACCTGTACCTCGGAGGGGCTCTCCGAGAGCAGGCGCCGGATCCCGTTGGCCCGCTCCACTATGGAGTCCGCGAGCTCACCGGTGGTCTGCGTGGCTTCCTCGTCCTCGGCGGCCTGGTAGCCCGTGATCGCCGCCGGCGAGAGCTTGCGTACCTGGTGCGCGGTGCTCCCGAGCCAGCGGTGTATGAGGAACGCCGCTATGAGCGTCAGCGGCAGGACCGCAGCTATTAGCAGGAACTGCATCCCGGTTACAAAGGGGAAGACAGCCGCCAGCGCGATGACTTCCAACGTCAGTGCGATTGCCGTGTATAACCTGAACATCTCTCGCTACCTCTCGCTACTCGAGTCGTACCTACAAGTCTAAGCACCCCGGCACCGGCTTGCAAGCAGCGTTACACCGCGTACGGGAGCTTTGGTGCCGTTCCCCTGTATAATCCACCCCGTGAATAATACAAAGGCACCTGAGTTCAACCTCGATAGACCTCTCCAGAGCGCACTATATGTGCTACGTGCGGTCTTTCTTGCCCCCAAGAAGTTCTACCTAAACTTCCCTGCGGACGGGTCTCTCAAGGAGCCCGTGGCCTTTGTCCTGCTCGTGAGCGCCGTGACGGCCATCCTGAACCCGGTGGTCCTCCTGGTGAACGGAGCGATCTCCGGGGTAG
>JACCZN010000029.1 GCA_013695915.1 Rubrobacter sp. | reverse complement strand
GAGGAGCGGCATATCTACGCCGAAGAGACGGAGGTACTAAGCGGAGAGCTCGTGACCTTGAGGCCTCCGCGAGCCTCGGACGTGGAGGCGGCCTACTCCTGGGATCGGGACCCCGAGCTCGCTGCGTGGAACGGGAGGCCCCCGATCTCGCTCTCCCTGGAGGCGGCCCGGCGGGATTACCTGGCCCGGTGGCAGGAGTCGAACGTCAGGACGTTCATCATGGAGACCGGCGGGCGGCCGGTGGGCATGGCTACGCTCTACGACTTCCGCCACAGGGGCTGCGAGCTGGGCGTGAAGATAGGCCCCGAGGGTCTCCGGGGCCGGGGGTACGCTAGCGAGACCGTACAGTTGCTCGTAGACTACGCTCTCGGGGAGTTCGGGCTCGTGGCCGTGCGGGGTTCGACGCTCGCGCACAACCACAGGATGCAGCGGGTCTTCGAGAAGTGCGGCTTCGAGGAGAAGGGGCGGGGTTCGATCATCAGCCGCTACGATAACAAGCGGTACACGGAGATCTTCTACGAGCTCAAGAGAGACGGGTAGCCTCCTGAAGAGTCCGGAAGGGGGTTCGACCGGCGGCTGGGACGCCGGGCTCTACGACCGCAGGACGGGCTTCGTCTCCAGGCTCGGGCGGGGCGTCGTCGAGCTCCTCGGCCCGCAGGCCGGCGAGAGTATACTGGACCTCGGCTGCGGGACGGGGGACCTGGCGTGGGAGATATCCCGCTCCGGCGCCAGCGTACTCGGCATCGACGCCTCTCCCGGGATGGTGGAGCAGGCCGCCCGGAAGTACCCCTCGCTCGACTTCGCCGTGGAGGACGCCACGGCGTTCCGCAGCCCCCGGGAGTTCGACGCCGTGTTCTCCAACGCCGCGCTCCACTGGGTAAAGGACGCCGGAGCGGCCGTAGAGACCGTGCGCCTCGCGCTGCGCCCGGGTGGACGCTTCGTGGCCGAGCTCGGCGGACGGGGCAACGTGGCGGCGGTAGTGGCGGCCGTGACGGAGGCGCTCGCCGAGAAGGACATCTCCGCCGCGGAGCGGGACCCCTGGTACTTCCCGAGCCTCGCGGAGTACGCCGGTCTCCTGGAGCGGAGCGGGCTCCGGGTCGTCCATGCCGGGCACTTCGACCGGCCCACGCCCCTGGAGGGCGGGGAGGACGGGCTCCTGCACTGGCTCGAGACCTTCGGGGGCGAGTTCTTCCGGGGGCTCTCCGGGGAGGAGCGCCGGCTCGTCCTGGACCGCGTCGTGGAGAAGGCCCGACCGGCGCTCTACCGGGAGGGCGTCTGGACCGTGGACTACGTGCGGCTCCGCGTAGCCGCGGTAAAGGGGTAACCTTCTGAGCGCCCGGCTAGAGCCCGTCGTCCGCAGCCGGGGCGCGATGAGCGGGGTACTCACGCTCGGCAGCCTCGACGCGGCGTTCACCGCGGCGGCGGACCTCGAAGGGGAGGAGGTCGTGGTCGACCTCGGCTCCATAGATTTCGTGGAACCGGCCGGCATCTGCGGGCTCGCCGCGCTCATCGAGTACCTCCTGCCGCGCTCCCGCGGGATAAAGCTCTCGCTCTCCGGCAGCGATGTCCCGGCCTACCTGGAGAGGATGAACTTCTTCCGGCTCTTCGGCGGCCGGGTGGAGACCGACCGGGACATCTCCGCCCTCGAGGACCGCCGCCGCCACAACCCCGGCACCCTCCAGGAGCTGGTCAACTTCCGCACCGAAGAGGAGATCCCCGGCATCGTAGAGCGCATCTCCGAGATCCTCGAGAACCAGGGGTACCGCATCCGCGAGCGGGTTGCGATCTGCTCTACCCTCTCCGAGGTCTGCGCCAACGCCGCCGAGCACGGCACGGACCCTTCCTCGGAGGCGGGCTTCGGGGCCTACGCCGCCGTCCAGGCCTACCAGCACATCGTGAGCGGCGGCACCCGCAGGGGCGAAGAAGTCCTCGTCGCCATCGCCGACGGCGGCCCCGGTGTCCGCCAGACCCTCTCCCGCAACCCGGAGAACGCAGGCCTCACCACCACCGACAACGACGCCCTCCGCCACGCCCTCTCGATGGGCGTCTCCGCCTCCGGCGAGCTCGGCCGCGGCGGCGGGCTGCCGCTGGTAGCCCAGATCTCCGCTCGCGCCAGCGGCTCCCTCTCCCTCCGGAGCGGCACCGCCCGCGTGACGGCCTACAAGGAACGGACCAACTCCCGGAACGTCCCGCCCTTCCCCGGCACCTTCGTCCGCGTCTCCCTCCCCCGCCCCTCCGAGGTATAGCCCGCCGTGAACCCCGAAAGAACACCCTTGCGGAACCCGAGAGGCCGGAGTACAATACCAGCATATGATTTCACTGAACACAGTGAGGACGTTGCAGGTGACTGAGGAGAGGGCTCGCCGGGTCTACGACGTGGCGGCGGCCGGGGACGGCGGCAAGCTGATGGTAACGCGGGGGGCGGGCCGCCGGGTGCGGGAGGCGCTGGGGAGTTTGCTCGAGGGCTTGCCCCGGGGCGGTGTGTTGTATGTCGACACGCGGGGCGTGGAGCTCATGGACTACTCGTTCGCCGACGAGGCCTTCGGCATACTCGCCTCGCGGATGACGGGCGGGGAGTACGGAGACCGGCACCTGGTCCTGATCGAGGCCGAGCGGGACCTCCTGGAGAACATCGAGGCGTCGCTGCGGCAGCGGTCGCTGGCAATGATCCGGGTCGAAGCCGAGGGCGAGAGCCCGGGCATCGTCGGGGACCTGCCGGACCACCTCGTGGAGACCCTGCAGACCATCTACGGGACCGACTCCATCACCAACGCGGACCTCGCCAAAAAGCTCGGCCTGAACCACACCGCCTGCAACAACCGCGGCACCCGGCTCGCCAAACTCGGCCTGATACACCGCCGCAAGGAGACCGCCGCCCCCGGCGGCCGCCAGTATACCTACGAGGGGATCGCGTGATGTACCTCTCCAACCTTTTTTTGTCTCTAGTTTCACCAGATGCAGTGAAGACGTTTAGAAAGATGGAAGACCGGAGGTCGGAGCAGTGAGGGAAGAGTTTTTCATAGAGCGGCAGGGCAAGAGGTTCGTGCTCTACGCGGGGCTTCTGGAGGAGGCGCACTCGCGGGGCTTGAGGGGGATAGAGACGGAGCTCTTGCAGGCGCCGACGGCGGAGAACGGCGAGGTCGCCATCGCGCGGGCCGTGGTCCGGACGGAGGACGGCAGGTTCTCGGGCATCGGGGACGCCAACCCGCAGAACGTCGGCCGGGCCATAGCGCCGCACGTGATCCGGATGGCCGAGACGCGAGCCAAGGCGCGGGCCTTGAGGGATGCGATCAACGTGGGAGCCACGGCGCTGGAGGAGCTCGGGGAGGAGGGGCAGGAAGAGGTCCCCGCGGCGGCTCCGCGCGAGGCCCGCGAGCAGCCGCAGGAGCGCGGGGCGCAGGACGAGAAGGCCGCCATGCCCGCCACGCGCAAGCAACTCAACTACCTGGAGGTCCTGATCTCCGACGTGGTCGAGGACGGCGGCCTCGCGAAGTTCGAGGAGATGGTTGGAAAGCCCCTGGCCGAGCTCTCGCGCGCGGAGGCCAGCGAGTGGATCGGGCGTCTCTCCGGGAAGGCAGCTTGAGGCTCTGGGTACCGGCCATCGCGGACGCCTCCGAGACGGAGACGCTCCACGAGGAGGACCTCCCCGGTTGCTGCCGGCGCTCCGCCGGTTCCGGCACCCAGGAGCCCTTCGACTGTGCCGGGTGCGGGGCGTCGTGGCAGGTCCCCCAGGCCGTGGAGCCGGAGGTCTGCGCCTTCATGGAGCGCGGGAATGCAGGACGTCAGGGGGCGGCGTGAGAGGGAAGGCTCGCCGGAAGAGCTCCCTGCGGCCAGATACCACCGTAGCGCCCGCAGGGAGGCCGGAGGCCGAGGTCTACGTGCGCGAGCTACCCCTCTGCTGCCTCCGGTCGTTGAAGCGGGAGGCCCGGGCGGAGCCTTCGGCGGAGCCCGAAGCGGAAAAGAGGCTCCTGGAGCTCGGTTGTCCGTGCGGCCGGAGCTGGCGCATCACCTCCAGCCTCGACGACCGGGTGCTGGGGCGGTTCGTGACGCACGGGGGGCCGAGGGCCGGCGGCGGGACGCACCCCGCGGCGTCCCGCGGCGTAGAGAGCGAGAGGAGGAGAGAGGCCGTGCAGAGAGAGAACCTGAGGCAGTACCTGGGGAGCGTCGGCGGCGGGCAGCTGCTCGACGCGTGGGAAGAGCGCGAGCTCACGCGGAGGGCCCGGCGGGGTGACGGGGCCGCGCGGCGGCGGCTCATCGAGTCCAACCTGCGGCTCGTGATCTCCGTCGCCAAGAAGTACCGGGGCCGGGGCGTGGACTTCGAGGACCTCATACAGGAAGGGAACGCCGGTCTCATACGGGCCGTCGAGAAGTTCGACCCGGACCGGGGCAACAGGTTCTCGACGTACGCGACCTGGTGGATCCGGCAGTCCGTAGCCCGGGCGGTCTCGGACCACGCCCGCGCCGTGCGGCTCCCGGCCCACGTCGTGGACGCCGTCTTCAGGCTCCGGCGGGCCGAGGCCCAGCTCAGCGCCGAGCTCGGCCGGGACGCCGCCGAGGAGGAGCTCGCGGAGAGGCTCGGGGTAGAGCCCACCGAGGTCCGTCGGCTCCGCAGGGTCAGCCAGCCCATCGGGAGCATGAACTCCAGGGCCGGCAGAGAGGGTGACGAGGGCTCCGAGATGGGCGACCTGTTGCCCGACCGCAGCTCCGATGAGGACTACGAAGACGCCGAGGCCGAGGTGTGGCAGCCGTCCCTGTTCGAGGCGCTCGACTCCCTGCCCGACCGGGAGGCTCGCGTGCTCCGGATGCGCCACGGCCTCGACGGCGCCGACACGCGGACCCTGCGCGAGGTCTCCGAGGCGCTCGGCATCTCTCAGGAGCGGACCCGGCAGGTAGAGATAAAGGCACTCAGGACCATCCGGACCGGCCGCCACGCGGGCACCCTGCGCCGCGCGCTCTCGGAGGCGGTCTAGCGTGGCGGCCCGCAGAGAGACCTCTGCCCTCAGGCTCGTGCGGGACACACCTGGAGAGCCGGCCGCCGGAGAGAGGATGGTCCGGGAGGCCGAGAGGGAGGCGTACAGGTTGCAGTACGATCTCGGCAAGCACCTGAGCTACCTGGGCATGGCGGCCGTGCTCGGCGTCTCGGCCCTCTCCGCTATACTCCTACCTTCGCCGGAAGGCGCCGTGTACCAGGTGATACTCGGTCTCTCCCTCTTCTGCCTGGCCGCCGCCGTGCTGCTGGCGGCCCTGGACATGAGAGACGCGGTAAACAGAGTCTCCGGCAGGAGACGTGCCCCGAGGAGGTCCTACAGGCTCTCCCTCGGCTGGTACTTGCTCTGCACGGGCGTCCTGCTCTTCGCCGCCTTCGCGGCCCAGGCCATCGGACCGTACCTCTTCTGGGGGCCGGCCCTCGCGCTGCTGCCGGTCATGCTCGCCGCGAGGAGCCCCCGGAGAGCGGCGAGCCCGAAGCCCCGCAGACGCACCCGTCCCGGAGAACATCACCCGCAGCGATCCCGGCGCCGGGCAGGGTAGGACACCAGGGCGGGCTCCCCGGCGGAAGAACAAGCGTATTGGTTTAGCGGGTCGAGTCGAGGGGGTTATCAGCGATGAGATCAGCGAGGATCGCGCACAAGTCAACGGGGCCGCCAACGATGCGCTCTCCGCGCATCCGACCCTCCTGCTCGGCGCCAACGAACACCTGGAAGGCTCCGCCTTCGGCGTCCAGGAGGATAGTGTCGGCCTGCTCGCCGTCGAGTTCGTAGACGACCACTCGGTAGCGCGGCGAGGCAGCCATTCAGGGCGCTCGCGCTGTGGCCGGTGGCCGTACTCCGCCGGGGATCACCAGAGAAGCCACGCTCGGGGCGGGCTGGCGTAGGACCTCTACGAGCAGGGCGAGAGGGTCGCGCTGTTGCTGGATGGCGCTGCGCAATACGCTGGTTATGACCTGCTGGGTTCTCGCGCCCCTCTGTGTGAGGTTGCCGCCCCAGCTCTTGCGGTTTACCACCCCGGGGCGAAGACCCTGCTCGGCCCGCCAGTTCGTAGCCTCTACACCAGGGATGTCGAGGAAGGTGAACAGAGCCCCTCGCTCCCGACGCAGATGTTTAAGCAGCCTCCGGTTGGCTTCTACCTTCGGTCTACGAGCCAGCAGCCGCTCGGCCTCTGCATCAAGTGCCCTGCGGCGGGCGGCGAACTCCTCGCGGCCCACCGCGCCGCTCTGGCGCTCCTGGCGCA
>JACCZN010000013.1 GCA_013695915.1 Rubrobacter sp. | reverse complement strand
AGGGCGCCGACCTCGAGAACCACCTCACCAACCCCCTGTGCGGCGACGAGGTAACGGTCTACGCCAATTTCGAGGACGGCACGGCTGCCGACGTGCGGTTCACCGGCCGGGGGTGCTCCATCTCCCTGGCCTCGGCCTCGATGATGACCGAGCGGCTCGCCGGCAAGAGCCGCGAGGAGGTAGACGCCGAGATAGAGCTCTTCAGCTCCCGAATGCAGGGTGAGGAGGAGTTCCCGGAGATGGAGGAGATGGCGGCCCTGAAGGGCGTCATAAAGTACCCCTCCCGCATAAAGTGCGCCACCCTCTCTTGGACCGCCCTCCGGGAGGGCCTAGAGGAGGTCCCCCACACGCACTGAAGGGCCCCGGCTACAGCCGAGGATAGACTTTGCGTAGCTCGTGGCCGGATAGCGCCGGAGAAGCCCGGTTGGTCTTCTGCAACCCGCTCTAGCGGAAGTCCGCGGCCACCTTAGCAAGCTCGTCGAGGTGTTCCAGGGTCTCCGTCTCGGGGATGGTCGGCAGCATCAGCAGGGCGCGCTCGACGCCCAGCCGGGCGTACTCTTTCAGGTCTTCCGGTCTGCTGGAGGCACCGAAAACGGTTACCGGGATCTCGCCGGCCGTCTCTCGCAGCTCGTCCAGCATCGGCTCCAGCTTGTCCGGTGGCAGCCCGTTGGCCAGCCAGGCATCGCCGAACTCGGCCGTCCGGGCGAAGGTCTCCTGGCTTCCGCCGCCGACGTAGATCGGCGGGTGCGGCTTCTGTACGGGCTTGGGCCGGGCGTAGATCGGTTCGAAGTCCACGTACTCGCCGTGGAACTCGGCCGCGTCTTTGGTCCAGATCTCCCGCATCGCCCGGATGCGTTCGTTCAGCAGCTTGCCCCGGGTGCGCGGGTCGGTGCCGTGGTTCTCCATCTCTTCGCGGTTCCACCCCACGCCGATGCCGAAGACCGCCCGGCCCCCGGAGACCAGGTCCAGGCTCGCGACCTCCTTGGCGGTGGTGATTGGGTCCCGCTCTATCATCAGGGCCACGCCCGTACCGAGCAGCAGGCGCTGCGTCGTCGCCGCGGCGGCGGTGAGCGTGACGAAGGGGTCTAGCGTCCGGTAGTACTTCTGCGGCAACTCCCCGCCGCCCGGGTACGGCGTCCGGCGGCTCGCGGGGATGTGGGTGTGCTCGGCGACGAACAGGGAGTCGAAGCCCCGCTCCTCTATCGCCCGCCCGAGAGGCCCCGGTGCTATTCCCTCGTCGGTCACGAACGTTGATACTCCGAACTTCATACTCTTATTGAACCACATCCCGTCACCGCATTCCGGCCGCCCGGTCCTGCCGGAGCGAGAGTTACTCGAGGTCCCGGGGGAGCCCGGCGCAACGGAGAGGGCCCACCCGGCCGCGTAGCGGAACTGGTCGGCCGCGAGTCCCCGGCGGTTGGTAGACTCAGGCCGTCCCGGGTGGGGCGCTCTGCGGAGCGCCCGGACACCGGCGCGCTTTCGACGGCGGAAGGAGAGGTCATGAGGCTCGAGAACGAGTTCGTTGTAGATGCACGGGCGGCGGAGGTGTGGTCCGTGGCGCGGGACCCGGAGAAGGTCGCCCAGTGCCTGCCGGACCTCTCGCTGGAGGAGGTGCCGGGCTCCGGCGGGAGGTACCGGGGCACCGTGAGCGTGAACGCCGGACCGATCTCCCTGGAGTACGAGGGCTCCGTCGGGCTCGAAGAGTCCGAGGAGGAGAGCCGGATGGTCGTCTACGGCGCGGAGGGCTCTCCGGCCGGTGGGGGAGAGGGCGTCTCCGCTACCTTCTTCGCCACGCTCCACGAGAGGGGCGAGGAGACGCTCGTGGTGCTGGAGTCCGACCTCAAGCTCCCCGCGCTCGCGGAGCAGTTCGGGGGTGGGATCTTGCGGAGCGCCATGGACCGGGCGCTCGATACGCTCGCGGAGTGCCTCGGCAGAGAGGCGGCCGCAGCGGGCCAGCCTGCCGGACCTGCTGAGATGATGGACGGCGCGATGCCCGACACGCCCGTCCCCGACACCCCGGGCGAGGGTACCGTAGAGGGTGCCATCGTCGTTGGTAAGGGACCATCGGAGGCCGCGGGTAGCGCTCGTACCCGGGAGCAGCCCCCGCCCCGGTTGCAGAGCATACCCTCGCCGAAGTCCCAGCCGGACTCCGGGGAGGCTGCGACGGGAGGCCGGGAGGGAGAGGTCTCCGCGCTCCGCAGGGCCGCGCCGGCGCTCGCGGGCCTCGGGGCTCTGGCCGTCCTGATCTGGCTGCTCCGGCGCTAACCGGCAGCCCCTATCGGTTAGTTCTTCTTGGCGTCCTTGATGATCTCGGAGATCTCGTTTATCAGGGCCTCGCGCTTGTGGGGGGGCAGGTCCCGGGGATGGATGGTCTGCTTGTCGGACTGGAGGTTCCGGAGATCGGCTTCCTCGCCGAGGT
>JACCZN010000009.1 GCA_013695915.1 Rubrobacter sp. | reverse complement strand
GGCGAAGCTAAGAATTCCAAGGCCGTCTCTTGCAGGATGCCTGCAACGAAGAAGTCGTCGACGATCCGCGCAGCCTTTAGTCGTGCACTGGCCGGGCCACGGGCGCAGAGGGCCCCGACCCTGAGTCCGGGGACGACGAACTTCGTGAGCGACCGGACGTAGACAACGTGCCCTTCGTGATCCTGGCTCACAAGCGGTGACGGCGGCGGGTCCTTCTCAAGGAAGAGGTCGCGCGCCGGATCATCTTCGATGAGGAAGGCACCGGCGGAGCGCACAGTGTGCAGCACTGATTCCCTACGGTCGGGAGCGAGCGTGGCTCCGTGCGGATTGGCGTAGGTGGACTGGCAGTAGAACAGCCGCGCGCCCGAGGAAGAGAACGTCTCATCGAGGAGGTCGGGGCGAACTCCCCCTGTGTCGGTCGGGACCGGCACAGGCCTTAAGCCTGCGGCCCGGGCCGCAGCGAGCGCACCGATATAAGTTGGAGACTCAACCAGTACGGCGGAACCAGGTGCCGCGAGCGCTCTGAACGCGGTGGCAAGCGCCGCCTGCCCGCCCGAGGTAACTAGTACGTCCTGTGCCCGCAGCCCGGTTCCAGCATCGCGAGCGAGCCAGGCCCGCAAGCCTTCCACGCCCTCGGTTGGGGCCCGGCCCCAAACGCCTGGACGCCGCGCGGCCCGGGCCGTAGCCGCAGCAAGCTGCTGTAGCGGTTGAAGATCCTCGGGAAGGTAACCGACGGTCAGGGGCATAACTCCCGCCCGCGGCACCTCGAGCAGCTCCTCAAGACCCTTCGTCGAGACTGACCTTCCACCCAAAACCGCACTCTGCCACCCAAGGTCAGCCGGAGCGACGCCACTGTTCCGCTGCGCGACAAAATTGCCGCGGCCAGGCCGGGTGTCTATTAGGCCCTCAGTTACCAGTTGCGAAACGGCTCGTTGCACGGTGCCAGGCCCGGCGTGATGACGCGACATGAGCTCCCTAACCGATGGTAGTCGGCTCTCAGGCGCTAGGGATTCGGCTGCCTCCCGCAACTCTTGAGTAATGCGATCGATTGTGTTATTGTTTGTCATGAAAGATCTTAGTAACGTTACACCAACTTCAGCGATAACGCAAGGGCTTGTCTTCGGCGACTTGGAGTGGCCGAACTTTATCCGGGTAGCATCCCGCTTTTTTGGCCCTAGATTGGGCGGTGCGTTCTACGAGTTCGGACGTGTACTGGTAGCGGGGCTTCAAATGTTAGTAGGGTCCACCGACGGAAAAACCGCTGTGACCCAAAAGCCATTTATGCCTCGCGTACCTAAAGGACACCAGAATAGGTCATCGGTTATCCATTCCTTTTCCGAGAAGACCAGGGAAGTCTATTCTGAATCTAAGACGGTGATACCGCTCTTCTACGAAAAAGGCAAGAGGTGCATCCAGGGCGCTTCGCTAGGCGCCACAGCGCGCACAAGTGATGGGAGGCAACTTGGCGTGAGAGCTTCATGAACAGACTTACGAGTAGGACATCGAGTGGGTTAAGTCTTAACAGGAGGGATTATGGATAGAGTTGGCGGAGAGAGCGCGGACCAGGTAGAGTCGATTAAGAAAGTAGCCTTGGCGAGCTTTATAGGCACCACCATCGAGTGGTATGACTACTTCATTTTCGGGACCGCAGCCGCTTTAGTCTTCAACCAATTGTTCTTTCCCACCGTTGACCCGATTATCGGGACGCTGGCCGCTTTTGCCACGTTCGGGGTCGGCTTCTTAGCCCGGCCCCTGGGCGGCGCAATTTTTGGCCACTACGGCGACAGGATCGGCCGCAAGGCAATACTGGTCTTAACGCTGCTGATGATGGGCATCGCAACGTTCCTCATAGGTCTCTTGCCGACCTATGAGACCATCGGCGTTTGGGCTCCGATCCTGCTCGTCGTGTTGCGCCTCGTCCAGGGTTTCGGCGTCGGGGGCGAATGGGGCGGGGCGGTGCTGATGGCGGTGGAACACTCACCCAGCAACAAGCGTGGTTTTTACGGGAGCTGGCCGCAGATGGGGGTGCCGGCAGGGCTCCTGCTCTCGACGGGCGTGTTCGCCGTATTCACGTGGTTGCCGGAGGAGCAGTTCCTGGCCTGGGGCTGGCGATTGCCCTTCCTTATAAGCATTCTCTTGGTAGCGGTGGGGCTATACATCCGGCTGGCCCTCCTGGAGACGCCAGCGTTCAGGCAGGTGCAGGAGACCCGAACCCAGGCACGGGTGCCCATCGTGGACGTGCTGCGCACTTATCCCAAAAGTGTATTGCTGGTCATAGGTATGAGGATCGCCGAGAACGGCTCCTTCTTCGTATTCAGCGTCTTCGTGCTGGCCTATGCCACAGAGCAACTGGGGTTGGCGAGGAGTACGGTCTTGGCTGGGGTTCTGATCGCCGCGACCGTTCAACTTTTCGCCGTTCCGGTTTGGGGCGCACTCTCCGATAAGATCGGTCGACGGCCGGTATATATGGGAGGGGCGGTATTCTCGCTGCTGTTCGCCTTCCCCTTCTTCTGGCTCATCAATACTCAGGCGACAATCCTGGTCTGGCTGGCCATCGTGCTGGCGCTCGCCGTCGGGCATGCCGCGATGTACGGTCCCCAAGCGGCTTTCTTTCCCGAGCTTTTCGGAACCCGTGTTCGCTTCAGCGGGATCGCCTTCAGCCGCGAGCTGGCATCGATATTCGCGGGCGCTCTCTCGCCGTTCATCGCCACCGCGTTGCTGGCGTGGGCGGGCAATTACTGGCCAGTCGCTGTGTACCTGGGGGCGATGGCCCTCATAACCACCGTGGCGGTTTACCTGGCCCCAGAGACATTCCGGATCGATATCGCCGAGGGGCAGCCAGAGGAGGGTCAGCTCATTGCCGAGAAGCAAGAATAGGACAGTTCTTTGGAGACGCAGGAGGAGGTCGAGATGAAGGTAGAGATCGTGGTGTTCGAGGGGTTCGACGAGCTTGATGCTATCGCTCCCTTCGAGGCGTTGCAGAGCGCCGCCCTTGTTGACGGCGCGGATATAGAGGTCAAACTCGTCACCTTGGACGGGGCCGAAGAGGCCACCGGCGCCCACGGGCTGCGGGTGAGGCCCGACAATCGGCTCGGCGAACAGCCAGACGTGCTTATCATTCCCGGGGGCGGTTGGAACAACCGCGCTCCGCAGGGTGCCTGGGCGGAGTTGCAGCGCGGCGACCTGCCGGCCGCCATCGCCCGGCTGCACCGGGCCGGTGTCACGGTGGCGGCGGTCTGCGCGGGCGGCATGCTGGCCGCCGCCGCGGGCTTGACCAAGGGCCGCCCGGCGGTCACGCATCACCTGGCGTTGGAAGATCTGAGGGCCACAGGCGCCAAGGTCGTCGAGGCCCGCGTCGTAGACGACGGGGATCTCGTGACGTCGGGGGGGGTTACCTCGGGGCTGGATCTGGCGCTTTGGCTCCTCGAGCGGTACTTCGGTGCCGAGGTCGCTTCCGCGGTGGAGGGCAGGATGGAGCACGAGCGCCGTGGAGTGGTCTGGCGACGCTCGGAGCCAGCACAAGCCCCAGTAGAGGGGTAGAGGGTCCGGCGGTGTTGGGCATGCGGATGATTACAAGATCGCCCATATGCTGCATCTGCACTCCGAGCTAGGCCGTCAGGGCACAGCTTCCATCGGACATGACCTTAGGCCGGCGCAATGGTAGGAGGGACGCATTTTGCCAGTATCGGACATCGCGGCGGCTCCGTCGACCGTACTCTTTGATGGTACTGTCTCGGGACTCACGGAGTCGGACTCGCTTCACAATAGATGACCAATGCACCGAGTGGAAAGGAGCAAATACGTTGAAGTCGGAGTCTCGGGCTACCCGGAAGGTCGTACATACAGGCGCGGCCATGCGCGCCGTGAGGAAGGTTCGGCATGGCCCAGGTCTCGAGGTTGGCGTAGCCTCTATCCCGAAGGCGGAGTCCCAAGAAGTCCTCCTGGAGGTCAAAGCCGCTTCGCTGTGCGGGACTGATCTGCACATCTATGACTGGGACGAATGGGCGGCCTCCAACGTAGCTCCGCCCCTAACTGTGGGCCACGAGTGCTGCGGCGTCGTGGCGGAGGTGGGGGACGAGGCGGAAGGCGTGGAGGTCGGTGACCTCGTTGCCGTCGAGGGCCATTTCTTCTGCGATAACTGCCCGATCTGCCGGATCGGACGGCGCCACCTGTGCCTCAACATGCGGCTTTTCGGGGTGACCGTCGACGGGTGCTTTGCCGAGTACGTCCGGGTTCCGGCGCGGAATGTTTGGAAGCTCCCCCCTGACACCCCGCCTGCTCTGGGGGCTCTCATGGATCCTTTCGGGAACGCTGTTCACACGGTCTTCGCAGGCGGCGACGTGGAAGGCAAGACGGTCGCCGTTACGGACTGCGGTCCCATAGGGCTCATGGCCGTGGCGATCTGCCGCGCGGCAGGTGCGGCGCGCGTCGTGGCCACGGACGTCGTCGATCACCGCCTGGAGCTGGCGTGCAAGATGGGGGCCGATAATGTGGTTAACGTGTCGGACTCGGACCTCGAGGAAGCGGTTGACGGCGTGGACGTGTTGCTGGAGATGAGCGGACATCCGGAGGCCATCAACCGGGGTTTGGGCGTCCTGTGGCCCGGTGGTCGGGCGGCGTTGCTGGGGATTCCACCGGGCAAAGTGGAGATGAACCTCGCGGAGCAGGTGATCCTCAAAGGCGTCTCTCTCCACGGGGTCTTCGGTCGCCGCGTGTTCGAAACTTGGGAGCGGGCCGCCAACTTGCTGAAGAAGGTGGATCTCACACCGGTGATCACCCATTCATTTCCCCTAGAGGACATCGAAGAGGCTTTCGCCTTGATACGCTCTGGGGAGTGCGGGAAGGTGGTGCTGTTGCCGCCGGGGAATCTGAAAGCTGTTCAAGGGGAAAGGAGCATTGTGGAGACCGGACGCTATAACCCGCTAGAGTACCTCGACGCTGAGCTGGCCGCGCTGAAGAGCCAGGGATTGCTAAGGACGCCGCCGGTCCTAGAGGGAGCCTGTAGGGCGCGGTGCCGCATCAACGGCCGCGAGGTTGTTAACCTGTCCTCCAACAACTACCTTGGGCTGTGCGACGACCTGCGCCTCAAGGAGGCGGTCGTGAAGGCCACCGAGTCGCACGGGGTGGGTTCAGGGGCGGTGCGGACCATCATCGGAACCCAGGATTTGCACCTGCGGCTGGAGAGCAAGCTGGCGGAGTTCAAGAAGACGGAGGCGGTGCTCGTCTTCCAGTCGGGGTTCACGGCGAACGCGGGGACGGTCTCCGCTATCTTGGGACGCCAGGACCACATAGTCTCTGACCGCCTGAACCACGCCTCCATAATCGACGGCGCTCGGTTGTCTAGAGCTAAGGTCAATGTCTACGAGCACTCGGATATGGACAGCCTCCGAGAGAAGCTGGAAGAAGCGCAGGCGGGAGCGCGGGAATCCGGGGGTCGGGTCCTGGTTATCACGGATGGGGTCTTCTCCATGGACGGGGACATCGCTCGCTTGCCGGAGGTCGTGGAGATCGCGGAGGAGCACGGCGCGATCATGATGGTGGACGACGCCCACGCCTCCGGGGTCCTCGGCGCCAACGGCCGAGGGACGGTGGACCACTTCGGTCTCCACGGTCGCGTAGACGTGCAGGTTGGCACGCTCTCCAAGGCCATAGGGGTTCTGGGTGGCTACGTCGCCGGAAACCAGGCCCTGATCGACTTCCTTATTCATCGCGCAAGGCCGTTCCTGTTCTCCACCAGCCATCCGCCGGCGGTGACGGCCGCCTGCATCGCCGCCCTGGACATCCTGCTCGCGGAGCCGGAGATTATAGACCGCCTCTGGGAGAACACCCGTTTCTTCAAGGACGGTCTGATCTCCCTCGGCTTCGACACCGGTGCTTCGGGGACCCCGATCACGCCGGTCATCGCGGGCGATGAGGCGGCTGCGATGGAGCTCTCGGACAGGCTCTTCGAGGCCGGGATTTTCGTTCAAGGAATAGCCTTTCCAACGGTTCCCCAAGGCTCTGCCCGGGTGCGAGCCATGGTCATGGCACCCCACACGCGAGAAGACCTGGGCTATGCCTTGGAGGCATTCGAGCGGGTGGGCAAGGAGATGGGCCTTATCCCTTAGCTCGCGTTTTAAGCGTGCGAGGCAGAGGGACACTTACAGGTTCGGCGTTGGCTGACGAAGCCGTCGTCCGCATCGGCTTCAGGCAGACTTCTTAATGGCCGGACAGCGTTTCGCCCGGCCCGAGAGCCGCCCCGTCGGCCTGCCGGGCGACCTTCCGCAGGGTTTCGGCGCACTCGCAGGCGTGCCTACCAGAGGCAAGAGTGTGGCGAAACCCCTCGACACCCGCGTCGGGGTCAGCTTTATCGGAGGCAGGGGCCGCTCCCAGGGCAGGCGCCGGTCGGCGGCGACGGCCCTGGCGAGCCGCAGTTGGGCATATGCCGCGAGTGTCAGCCACGTCCACCTGTCCGCCTGCCCGGGATACCTCACGCGAGGCGTGGTCCACCCGAGCGTGCCTCTGCAAAACTTGATCGCATGCTCAAGATCGAAGCGGCGGGCATAGGATCGCCACAGCAAACCCAAGCCCGGGCCGCCTGCTCCATGCCACCACAGCCAGAGCTTCTCGGGCTCGCGTCGGCGG
>JACCZN010000003.1 GCA_013695915.1 Rubrobacter sp. | reverse complement strand
CCTCGGCACCATCTTCGCCGCCGTGGTGGTCATCACCTTCGCGGGCACCACGATGGACACCGGCATCCGGCTCCAACGCTACATAATCCAGGAGATAGGCGAGATCGTCGGGGCGCGGGCGCTGGTCAGGAACCTGACGCTCGTGACCAGCGTGGCGGTGGCGATACCGCTGGCGCTCGCACTCTACCCGGGCAGCGGCGGAGAGCCCGGGGAGTTCGCCTTCGGCGAGCTGTGGCGGCTCTTCGGCACCACCAACCAGCTCACCGCGGGCCTGGCCCTCTCCGTGATAGCGGTCTGGGTCTTTACCCGCAACCGCAACCCGATAGCCCAGATCGTGCCGCTGGTCTTCCTCCTGGCGATGACGACGTGGGCGCTCTTTATCCAGCTCGGCGAGTTCTGGGCGGAGGGCGAGTGGCTGCTCGTGGTCGTGGACTTCATCATCTTCGTCCTGGCCTTGTGGCTTATAATCGAGGCAGCCGCCGCCCTGAACCGGGCGCGCGGGCAGCGCAACCAGGCTGGCAGCGAGGTAGCCGAGACCGAGAGGGAGTGATGGAGCACAGGATCATACTGGTCCGCGAGTGGGACGCCCAGGTGACGGGCTCGGGCTGCTGCGGCCGCCTGGGCGGCGAGGGCACGATGCTCGGCGACACCGACACGTTCTCCTCCAACCGCTCGGAGATGGAGAAGATGGGCGAGGTCTACCGGGCGCTGCGGGCGGAGCTGTTCGACGAGGAGGTGGAGATCACGGTCGTAGACCCCCGCAACCAGGTCTGGCTTATTCCCGCCCTCTTCCGGGACGCGCACAAGCGCGGGCTCTCTGCGCGCGAGATCTGGCGTCAGGTGCGCGGCGGCGTCTCCTACAACGCGGTGGTCGTGGACGGCAAGGTCCTCTTCTCCGGGAACGTACCGAGCGCCGAGGACGCCGTGGCGGCGGCGAGGGCGGCGCTCTCCCCGGCGATGGCCTAGAGAGCTTCCCCGTGTCGCCGGACTGGAAGGAGATCTACCGCCGCATAGACGAGTTCCACAACGAGTTCTTCGTGAGCAAGTGGCGCTCGGGACTCCAGCGCGAGGCGAACCGCCAGCAGGACGCCCTGATGGCGCTGCTCTTCCTCGAAGCCCTCGGCGTCCCGAACCCGACGAGCTACTACACGCTGGAGCTCTACCCGAGCTTCGTGGAAGAGTTCCACCAGTGGCACCGCCGCATGGGGATGGAGACCTTCCCCGACGCCGGCTTCTGCTGTTGAGCGCGCGCGGCGCGCAGACCTCCCGTCTGGCCTTCTTCGGCGGCAAGGGCGGCGTGGGCAAGACCACGCTGGCCGCCGCCTGCGCGACGCTGCTCGCGGCCCGCGGGCAGAAGACCTTGTTGGTCTCGACCGACCCGGCTCACTCCACCAGCGACATCCTGGGGGAGAAGCTCACCGGGGAACCGAAGCGCATAGAAGAGGACCTGTGGGCCGTGGAGATAGACGCGGCCTCCGACGCCGAAGAGCATATAGAGCGGATAAAGCGCGACGCCGAGGACTCCGTGAGCCCGGAGGTGCTACAGACCGTCTACAAGCACCTCGACCTCGCCAAGTCCAGCCCCGGTACGGAGGAGTCGGCGCTCTTCGACCGGTTTGTAGACTTGATCTCGCTCTGCCCCGCCGAGTACGATCGCATCGTCTTCGATACCGCTCCCACGGGCCACACCCTGCGCCTCCTGACGCTCCCCGCACTCCTCACCGCGTGGGTCGAGGGGACGGTGCGCCAGCGGGAGAAGGTCGCCGGGATGGAGCGCATGCTCCACAACCTCGCCGGCAAGGACGGCCCCAAGAGCGACCCCATCCTGGAGCGCCTCAGGGAACGCCGGGACAGGTTCCACCACGCCCGCCACCGCCTCCTGGAGGACACGGTCTTCTACCTGGCCCTGATCCCGGAGCGCCTGCCCATAGAGGAGACGGACCGGACGCTCGGCACCCTCTCGGAGAGCGGCATCGAGGTCGGCGCTCTCGTGGTAAACCGGGTGCTCCCCGAGGTCGGTGAGGGCGAGTTCATGAAGGCTCGCCTCGGCCAGCAGGCCGAGTACCTAGCGGAGATCGGGGAGCGTTTCGCAGAGCGCCACATAGTCTACGTCGAGCAGGATCCTCGGGACATCACCCGCCGCGGTCAGCTCCGCAGCATCGCCGCGCAGCTCGACGGAGCCGGTCTGGCCTGACCGGCGGAGCCCGGCGCTCTAACGGCCTACTGGACCGGTTCCAGGCAGCGCACCGAGCAACTCGTGGTCCTTGAGCATGAGTTGCCTGACGGCGAGGCCTTCTCTGGCGGCGCTCACGATGCGCCGGGAGACCGGCAAGTAGAAGCCGCCGACGGGCGTGTAGTAGTCGGCATAGGAGTCCGTGCGGAGCAGCAGGTCCAGCCCTGCGTCCCAGTAGGAGATGGCGAACTGTACCGGCAACGTCCGGCCGTCGTGGACGGTCTCCCGGCGGTGGATGGTGATCTCGAGCCGCAGCCCGCCGTGGTTGCGGCGGATATAGGAGACCTGACCTCCCAGCACCCGGTAGGCCGAGCCCGACCCGTCCCGCACCTCGACGAGCGTGCCGAGCGGGTGCTCCCTCCTGCCGAGCGTCAGCCGGTGGCGGCCGTCGGCCTCCCCGTACGACACGGGCCAGCGGTGCCAGAGCAGCGACGCCAGCTCCCGCCGCACCCACTCCCCGGCCTCCCGCAGGTCGCACTCGACCTCGATGTCGCCGGGAGAGACGGCTTTCACGCAACCCACCTCGTTGCCGAGGTCGTCTACATAGTAGAGGTCCGCCCGGAACCCCGGGAAACCGGGATCGAACCTGTACCCCGCCTCGTAGGAGCTCCGCAGCATCTGGTGCGCCCAGGGGTCGCCCTTGAGCTCCACTACCTTCTCCACGCTATATCCCCGCTCTCTAACCCACCACCGCCGTGAACCGGGCCCCGGCCCGCTCGACCCACTCGCAGGCCCCCTCCACCTCTTCCTCTTCCGCCTCGTCTATCTCGTACCGCTCCACCACCTCCGTCGCCCCGAGGTCCGAGAGCAGCTCGCTCCAGGTGCCGCCCGCCGCGCAGAAGTCCGGGTAGGCGCTGTCGCCCAGCGCGCACACGGCGAACAGCAGACTCCCGAGGTCCGGCCTCTCGTCCCCGAGCGCCTCGTACAACGCCTCCGAGTTGAACGGCAGCTCCCCGTCGCCGAAGGTCGAGGTGCAGATTACCATCGCCCGCTCCTCCAGAAAGACCTCCGGCTCAGCGTCCTCCATGTCCACCGTCTCCGTCTCGAAGCCAGCGCCCTCCAGAGTTATCGCAAGCTCCGATGCTACATCTTCCGCGTTGCCCGTCTCCGTGCCGACCAGGATCTTTACCCGCTCCATGCGCCCGACTTCTATCCTCGTGCGGAACTTTACCGCACTTTATTGGTAATGACTCCCAATTGCAAGTGATCGAGGTCAAAGCTCCG
>JACCZN010000338.1 GCA_013695915.1 Rubrobacter sp. | reverse complement strand
GTGGCGCGAAGGGGGCCAGGACCCCTATCATGATGGCAGGTAGGGTACGCATCGCTTACCTCTTTGTTGGGAGCTGAAGTGACGAGCGTACCCTACCCCGTATTGCTCACAAATGGCCAAAGTCCAGATTAGAATACGGTAGATCCGTATAACGGAGTACCGAAGAGGCTAATACTGATCAAATTGGTCCGCACACCGGACACGTTCGTTACCGCCACGGAGCCCTTCCGCTTCTGCCCGGCCGACGGCACGGCCCTCGAGGAGCCGCGCCCGAGCGGCAGTGTCCGCTGCCCCCTCTGCGGCCGGTCCTGGTACCGCAACTCCGCGCCCTCCGTCGGGGCCGCCATCGTCCAGGACGGCAAGGTACTGGTCACGGTCCGCGCCCGCGAGCCGTACAAAGGACAGATAGACGTGCCGGGTGGCTTCCTGGAGATCGGGGAGCACCCGGTAGACGGACTGCTGCGGGAGATACGCGAGGAGCTCGGGGTGGAGGCAGAGGTCGAGGGAGCCCCGATCCTGCTCCACCCCCATACCTACGGGCCAGAGGGTATCTACGTCCTCGCCATAGGCTTCAAGGCCCGCATAGTCCGGGGTGCGCCCCATCCGACCGACGACGTCGCCCGGGTACTCTGGATCTCCGCGGAAGAGATAGACACCACCGACTTCGCCTGGCCCCACGACAGGCAGTTCGTGCGCGCTGCGCTCGGAGAATGAACAACTAATGTTAGCTCATTGTTTGTGCTGCATGCTGTTCTCTGCTAATAATTAGCACATGGGAAAGGAGAGCATAGATGCCCTGCAGCAGCGGGGGGTACGGGTCACGCCCCAGAGGGCTCTGATCTGGCGGGCCCTTACCGAGTCCGGCGAGCACTTCACTGCGGAGGAGGTATGGGAGCGCGTCAGGGACGAGCTTCCCGGGCTGGAGCTCTCGACGGTGTACAGGACCCTCGAAGCCTTGCACGAGGTCGGGCTCGTGGCTGACAGCCGTCTCCCCGAGGGGCCCCGGGTCTTCGAGGCCCAGCCGACCCTGCACCCGCACCTGGTGTGCGTGAGCTGTGGCGGGATCTCCCACCCCGAGCCCGAGGTGGGCCAGAGGCTGCTAGAGACGCTGGTCAAGGGCTCCGGGGGCTTCGAGGCGCACGAGTTGCACGTGGTTGCGAAAGGCCTTTGCGCGGTGTGCGCCCGCTCCGGCGAGAGCCAGGCCGCGCGAGGCGTTCCAGGGTAGCTGAAAGGAAGGTGATAGATGGGTCTGGCGGGTCGGAAGCTGCGCCTCACACTGGGGCTTCTTCTCTGCGGTGCGCTGGTAGCGGCCGGTTGCGGTGGCGGAGACCCCGGAACCGCGGACGAGGAGGCCGCCAACGGAGAGTCCGGGGAGGGAGAGCTGGAGGTACGAGCCGACGGCGAGGAGCGCGCCCGCGACGGCTTTACCTCGATGGATGGGTGGGATCTCCAGTTCGACAGCATGTACGTCACCTTCGCGGAGGTCACGGCCTACCAGAGCGACCCCCCGTATGACCCCGACGAGCGAGAGGAGGAGGTCCAGGCCGAGGAGGAAGCCGTTCTGGACGGCGTACACACCGTGGACCTCACCGAGGGCGACGAGCAGGCGCCTTCCGTCCCGGTAGGCGATATCCCCGACGCACCGGCTGGTCAGTACGACGCGCTCTCCTGGGAGATGGTAGAGGCCGAAGAAGGTCCCGCCGAAGGCGCATCCTTCTTTATCAGCGGCACGGCCGAGAGAGACGGAGAGACCGTAGACTTTACCCTCCCCATAGAGCAGCAGTACTCATACACCTGTGGGGATTACGTCGGCGAGGAACGCAAGGGGGTTCTCGAGGACGGCGGAGAAGCTGACCTGGAGGCCACCTTCCACATAGACCACCTCTTCGGCGACATCACGGCCGCCGAGGAGGACCCGAACGCGCTGGGCTTCGACCCGCTGGCGGAGGCTGCCGAGGACGGCACGCTGGAGGCCGACCTCGCGACGCTGGAGGGCGAGCTCTCCGAGGAGGACTACCAGACGCTCGTGGACGCGCTGCCGACGACGGGCCACGTAGGGGAGGGGCACTGCTATGAGGCGAACTCCGGCGCGACCGGCTGATACCCTGGAGTCGGGAGCCCTCCGCAGCTTGCGAGTCCTTGTACCGCTGTGTCTCGCGGCGCTCATCTTCTTCGGGGCGCCGCGGGTCGCGGACGCCCACGGGGTCGAGATAGAGCACCGTTCGGGCGAGGCCGTGGAGGTAGAGGCCGCCTTCGATAACGGCGAGATCATGGACGACGCGCAGGTCACCATCTACGCCCCTGACGAGCCCTCCGAGCCGTGGGAGACCGGCTCCACCGACGAGGAGGGACGCTATGTCTTTATGCCCGATACCTCCATCCCCGGCACCTGGGACGTCCAGGTACGGGAGGCCGGTCACGGCGCTCTGGTCAACGTCGACGTGGATGAGGGTGCCGTCAGCAGCGAGGTCGGGCAGAGCGGCGGGTCCGGCTACGACACGCTCCAACTCGTGCTCATGGGGGCCGCCGGTATCTGGGGGTTCGTAGGCACCGCGCTCTTCTTCATGAGACGGAGTTCCTGATCCACATCCCCGACGGTATAGTGCCGGCCAGCGTGGCTATCGCGGGTTTCGCGACCACCGGCGCGATGGCCTGGTACTCGCTGCGCAAGATCGAGCAGGACGACGACCCGCGGGCTGTCATCCCCAAGGCCTCGATGTTCACTGCGGCCTTCTTCGTGGCCTCCTGGGTGAACATCCCGGTGCCGCCGGTCAGCGTACACCTCATACTGAACGGCCTTATGGGGGTCATCCTGGGCTGGTACGCCTTCCCGGCAATACTGATCGGGCTCTTCTTCCAGGCGGTCATGTTCGGGCACGGTGGCCTTACGACGCTCGGGGTGAACGCGACGATGATGGGGGTACCGGCGATCCTCGCGTACTATGTCTTCCGGCTGCGCGGCGCGCCGGGTCTCCGGGCGATGGGGGAGCGGGGTAGCCGGGCTCTCACCGGGGTGTTCGCGTTCCTCGGGGGCGCTCTCGGGCTCGGGCTGGCAGCCCTGATCCTGTTCGTGCTGCTTATAGGCACCGTCCCGTCGAGCCTGGACGGGGCCACCGAGCGGGCGGCGATCACGGGCCTCGTAATAGCCCACATCCCGCTCGCCGTCGTAGAGGGCGCGTTTACGGCGCTGGTGGTCCTCTATCTCCTGCGCGTCAAGCCGGCTCTCCTGGAAGCCCCGCTCAAGAAGCGGCCGGGGGAAGCGAAGCTCGCGGGCGGCAGGTGAAGCTCGACAAGTACTCGGGGCTCGACTCCCCGGTGCATCGCTGGGACCCGCGCCTGAAGCTCGTGGGGCTTATGGCCCTGGCTCTCTCCTTCGCCTTCGTAACCGAGCTGTGGCTCCTGCCGGCGATGCTGGCGGTCAGCTTCGCTCTGTGCTCCGTCGCCCGGCTGCCGTTCTCCTTCCTGGCGGGCCGGTTGCGCTACCCCGGTATCTTTATCTTTATCCTGGCCGTGATACTTCCGTTCCTCTCCGGGGAGACCGTGCTGCTGCAGCTCGGCCCGCTCGCGCTGCGGGAGGAGGGGAGCCTCGAGATGCTGATGGTCGTCGGGAGGTTCACGGCCATCGTCACCATCGCCGTGGTGCTCTTCGGCACCGCGCCGATACTGACCAACATCAAGGCGATGCGGGCCCTGGGCCTGCCAGAGCTCCTCGCTGACATGACGCTCTTCTCCTACCGCTACATAGAGGAGATCGGGAGCGACCTCGCCAGGATGCGGCGGGCCGTGAGGCTCCGGGGCTTCCGGGCGGTGCGGCTAAACCGCCGGAACCTGAGCGTCCTGGCCTCGCTGGTCGGCAGCCTCCTGGTGCGCAGCTACGAACGCTCCGAACGGGTGTATCAGGCGATGGTCCTGCGGGGCTACGGCCAGCTGCGGAGCCACAGCCACGGCTTCCAGGCCACGGCCAGAGACGTGGCCGCCCTCTCAGCCGTGCTGCTCGTGGCGGCCGGGTTCGTGGCTGCCGAGGTGCTCTAGGCCGTGGGGGAAGGGTCGCCTGCCGGACCGGCGCTCGCCGCTCGAGGACTGCGCTTCGCCTACCCGGAGGGGCCGGAGGTGCTCCAGGGCCTGGACCTGCGGGTGGAGAGGGGTGAGAGGGTCGGCGTCGTCGGGCCGAACGGCGCGGGGAAGACCACCCTGTTCATGGCGGCCTGCGGGGTCGTAAGGCCCGGCGCGGGGAGCGTGGAGCTCTTCGGCCGGCCGGTCGAGCCCGGCGCGTTCCACCCCGAGATAGG
>JACCZN010000306.1 GCA_013695915.1 Rubrobacter sp. | reverse complement strand
GGCACCCCGAAGACGGGGAAGCCGTAGAAGCGGCCCTCGTCCACGAGGAGGTTGAAGACGGGGAACGTGTCGGTCCGGAACCGTTCGGGGCGGGTCGGCTGGAGCCAGGCGAGCACCTGCCGCTCGGGGACGGCGAGACCGTCGAGGACGCCGAGCAGGTCGGCGTTCCAGGCCCCGGCGGTGACGACGAGCTTCTCGGCCGCGTACTCCCCGCGGTCGGTGCGGACCCGGACGCCGCCTTCCAGCGGCTCCCATTCGAGTACCTGCTCGCGGGCCCGTATCTCGGCTCCCTCGTCCTGCGCCGCCATTACGTAGGAGACGATACACCGCTCCGGGGCGAGGAATCCACCGTCGGGCTGGAGGAGCGCCGCGTGGTCCTTGGGCAGGTGGTAGCCCGGGTGGCGGCGGCGGAGCTCCGCGCCGGTCAGGACCTCGTGCGGGAGGTCGTGGAGCTTGCAGGAGTCCCAGGAGCCCTTGAAGACCCAGGAGTCCTCGGGACCGGCGTCTATGGAGCCCGTGACGTGGAGGAGGCGCTCACCGGAGACCCGCTCCATCTCCTCCCACAGCTCGTAGGCCCGCTGTATCAGGGGGACGTAGGAGGGGTGCTCGTAGTAGGCCAGGCGGATGATCCTGGTGTGCCCGTGGGAGGAGCCCCTGTTGTGCGGGATGCCGTACCGTTCGAGCCCCAGCACCCGCAGGCCGCGCCGGGCGAGGTAGTAGGCGGCGGCGCTCCCCATGCCCCCGACGCCGACCACGATGACGTCGTAGTGCTCCGAGCGGGTAGTCCCTGCCGCGCCGTTCATCAGGCGTTACCGTTGAAGGCCGCGTGTGCCGTGGGCGCGGGCCGGGCCGGAGGATCGAAGCGCCGCTCGTCGTCCTGGGGCTTTGCGCGGGCGCGGGCCATCTCCGGGTCGAAGAAGGGTGTGGGGACCACGCGGGCGGAGACGGGACGACCGTTGGTCTCCACGAGCAGGTTGCTCCCGGGCCAGGAGTGGGCGGTGTCCACGTAGGCCATGGCGATCATCGCCCCGACCGTGTGGCCCCGGGCGCTGCAGGTGACGTGCCCGACCTGCCGGTCCCCGGGCAGGAGCGACTCCTTGTACTCCCCGGCCTCGCTGCCGCTGTACATCATCTCCCGGAAGCTCGCCACGTCGGAGATACTGTAGATACCGTCCCCGACCGCCGCCGGTACCTCGCTGTCGAGCTTCAGCCCGACCCAGCGCTTCTCCAGACCCCGCTCCTGTACCCGGAGCAGGGCGTCGCGCCCGATGAAGTCCGGCTTGTCGAACCGGACCCAGCGGTCCAGCCCCGCGTGGAAGGGGGTATAGTCCTCGTTTATGTCCGAGCCGTAGAGGGGCAGGCTCTTCTCTATCCTGAGGCTCTGCATGGCCTCCAGGCCGTAGGGCCTGAGGCTGAACTCCCGGCCGGTCCGGAGTATGTACTCCCACAGGGCACCGGCCTCTTCGGCGGGGGTGTAGAGCTCGTAGCCGAGCTCCCCGGTGTACCCGGAGCGGGAGACGAGGACCTCTACCCCCCCGATGCGGCCCCGGGCGAACCGGAAGAACCGCAGCGAGTCGAGGTCCACGTCCTCCACCACGGTCTTGAGGTACGAGCGGGAGCGCGGCCCCTGCACGACCGGCAGGGCCACGGCGGCGGTCACGTCGGTGGCGTAGGCGCTCGCGCCCCGCGCGTGCTCGGAGACCCAGCGCGCCACCTTCTTGCGGGGACCCGAGCTCGCCACGACCATGAAGTGCTCGTCGCCGAACTTGTAGACGGTCACGTCGTCGACGATGCCGCCCTCCTCGTTGCACATCGTGGTGTAGCGGAGCTGGCCCGGCTCCAGGTCCAGCACCTCGTTTACCACGAGCCGCCGCAGGAGCCGCTCGGCGCCCGGGCCCTTCACGTCGATCTCACCCATCGTCGAGAGGTCCTGCATCCCGACGTTGCCCCGGACGTTCAGGTGCTCGTCCACCGGCGAGGTGTACGAGGTCGGGAACATGAAGTCCCCACCCCCCTTCACCAGATCCCGCGCCGACCGGTGGTGGTAGTCGTAGAACGGTGTTCGTCGCTCCGGCATCTCCTTCTCCTTTCTTTGTGCTGTTTGTAGCTAATTCTAGTAGCCGCCGCGCTTCTTGTAACTATTATTCCTACTTTCCGGAGAGGCTCCGGCCGCCGGCTCTCTCCCGTGGTTGCTCGTGCGGCCTCCTCTCCTATCCGGGGCTTCCCGTGGCCCGCCGCGCAGACTCCGAGGCCTCCCGGGAGAGCCGGCGCGCCCGGCCGCGCCGCATCCCGTCGGGCTCTCCCCCCGGGTTCTCCGTGTCCAGGTCCACGAGCTCTGCCGCCGCGCGGGTCCCGGCCTCCGCGAGGAGCGCGGCGGTCACGGCGTCGCCCGCGAGGTTCGGGTTGCCGCTCTCGGCGAGCCGGACGGCGGCCTCCGCCACGGAGGCGCCGGTCCCGGCGACGGCGAGCGGCACGTCGGCGGCCCCGAGGAGGGCGGCCCGTATCCGCTGCCGCCGGTGCTCCGGGTCCTCCGCGCGGGGCATCCTGTAGGCCTCCAGCACCCGGCCGTAGGCGGCGGCGTCCTCTCCGGCGAGAGCGGCGGCCTCGCGCCGGAGGCTCTCCGTCCGGTCGGCGAGCTCCCGGGCGCCGGAGAGCTTCCCGTAGGAGAACCGGGCGGCCATGCTGCAGAGCCCGGCGGCGAGGGCCACGGTCACGGCGGCCGCGGCTCCCCCGCCGGGCGCGGGCTCCCCGGAGGCCACGGCGTCCAGGAACCGCCCGAGCGGCTGCTCCAGGTAGTCCGGGGTCTCTGTGGTCTCTCGGGCTGCGGGCTTCAAGCCGGTGTCCTCTCCGGGCTCTCTAGGAGAGACCCACTACCTCGCCGTGCTCGTCCAGGTCGATCCTCTCGGCCGCCGGGGTGGCGCTCAGGCCCGGCATCGTGCGCATCTCGCCGCAGATCGGGTACACGAACCCGGCCCCCGCGGAGAGCCGGGCCTCCCTGACGGGGAGTACCCAGCCCTTCGGGGCCCCGAGGAGCGCCGGGTCCGAGGAGATGGAGAGGTGGGTCTTCGCTATGCAGACCGGGAGGTCCCCGTACCCGTCCCGCTCGTAGGAGTCCAGTTGGCGCGCCGCACCCGCGGAGTACTCCACGCCGTCCGCGCCGTAGACCTCTCTGGCCACCGTCCCTATCTTCTCCCGGAGGGGCGCGCTGTCCGGGTAGAGGAGCCGGAACTCCGTCGGCTCCTCCGCGGCCTCGGCCACGGCCTCGGCGAGCTCCACGGCCCCGGAGCCGCCGTCCGTGAAGTGGGTCGAGACGGCGACCCGGGCCCCGGCCTCCTCGGCGAGCTCCCGGATCACGGCGTGCTCGGAGCCGTGGTCGGTCGGAAAGGCGTTTATCGCGACCACCGGGGAGACCCCGTGCAGTCGGAGGTTCTCTATCTGCTTGCGGAGGTTCTCCGCGCCCGCGTAGACGTCGTCGGGGCTCTCCTCCAGAAGCTCCGGCGGCAGCGGCCTCCCGGCCACGACCTCGTGGCGGCCCGAGTGGACCTTTAGCGCCCGGACGGTGGCGACCAGCACCGCCGCGTCCGGCGCGAGGCCAGAGTTGCGGCACTTTATGTTGAAGAACCGCTCCGCGCCCATATCCGCGCCGAAGCCCGCCTCGGTAACCAGGAAGTCCCCGCCCCGGATGCCGATGCGGTCGGCGACGATGGAGGAGTTGCCGTGGGCGATGTTCCCGAACGGCCCGGCGTGGACCAGGACCGGCGTGTTCTCCAGCGTCTGCATCAGGTTAGGTTTGAGAGCCTCCCGCAGGATCACGGCCATCGCCCCCGCCGCCTTTATGTCCTCCGCGGTGACCGGGTAGCCGTCAACGTCCCGCGCCACCACCACCCGGCCGAGCCTCTCGCGCAGGTCTGAGAGCGAGGTCGCGAGCGCGAGCACCGCCATCACCTCCGAGGCCGCCGTGATGTCGAAGCCCGACTGCCCCGGCACGCCGTCCACCCGCGATCCGAGCCCGGAGACGATGTTCCGCAGGGCCCGGTCGTTCACGTCCATGACCCGCCGCCAGGAGATGTCGCGGGGGTCTATCCGGGGCTCCTTGCCTTGGTGGACGTGGTTGTCGACCATCGCCGAGAGCAGGTTGTGGGCCGCCGTGACCGCGTGCATGTCGCCCGTGAGGTGCAGGTTCAGCGTCTCCATCGGCACGACCTGGCTGTAGCCGCCGCCCGCGGCTCCGCCCTTGATGCCGAACGTCGGACCCATCGACGGCTGGCGCACCGCCACGGTCGCCTGGTGCCCGATGTGGGAGAAAGCCTGCCCGAGACCGACGGTCGTCGTGGTCTTGCCCTCCCCCAGAGGAGTAGGGGTAATGGCGGAGACCACCACGTACTTCGCCTTCGGGCGGTCCTGGAGCTCCTCTATGGCGCCGAGGCTTACCTTGGCGACGCTGTGGCCGTAGGGCTCGAGGAGGTGCGGGCCGATGCCCATCCCGGCGGCCACCTCCTCCGGTGGTTTGAGGCGGGCCCTGCGGGCGATCTCCAGGTCGGTCGGAAACTTTGTGGGGAATCTCGGCTGTTCCAGCGTCATCTCGGTCGTGCTCCTTGCTCTCTGGTTGCGGTTAGGCTCGGCGGCGGAACAGGCGGTTCGGGCGCGGCTCGCCCTTCTCCAGGCTCTCTATCTTCTGGAGCCGCCACTTCTCCGTGGTCTCTACCTGGTTGAAGGTATTTATGTGGAAGCCCGCGATGTTGTAGTCGGGGTCCCCGAGGTACGGGGCGAGGCTCTCGATCAGGCGGTCGGGGTTGTAGCCGCCGGGCTTTATCAGGCGTCCGGCGAGGCCCGACTGCTGGCGCAGGAAGCGCGCCGAGTCGCCGATGCCGATCTTCAGCGAGATCCGGAGCAGCTTCCTCCGGTCCACGACCCCCGGGAGGCCTATGTAGACGGGGAGCTCGACGCCCCTCCGCCGGACCTCCGAGAGCCAGCCCAGGATGGCGCCGGGGTCGAAGCAGATCTGGGTGACCATGTACGTAGCGAAGGGCTGCTTGTCGAGGAGGGCCTGCACCAGCACCTCGTCGTCTATCAGGGGGTGGGACTCCGGGTAGGCGGTGACACCCACCTCCCGGACACCGGGCCCCACCCCAGACATCTCCCGCAGGAGCGTCCCCGCGCAGGGGAAGGGACCGGCGGGCTCCTTTGCGTCGCCGCCGACCACGAACATCTCC
Source organism: Rubrobacter sp. (assembly GCA_013695915.1). Classification (GTDB taxonomy): domain Bacteria; phylum Actinomycetota; class Rubrobacteria; order Rubrobacterales; family Rubrobacteraceae; genus Rubrobacter_A. The sequence continues at coordinate 356 of JACCZN010000306.1, read as the reverse complement.
CCTATCCCGTGCCCGTCGAGCCGGTCGAGGACCCTCCGCAGGTGCTCCCGGCTCTCCACCAGCCGCGCCGAGATGTGCGGCACCACCCGCAGGCCGCGGTCCGCGAGCTCCTCGCTGAAGCTCAGGGTCCGCTTGAGGCCCAGCGTCGGCGAGCAGGTCACGGTGACCCGCCTCCCCGGGGCGAGGTGGCCGGCCTGCTCCCGGGCTCCCTCTATCGGTATGATCTCCATCCGGGGGTCGGAGAGGCTCCGTAGAAGCTCCGTGCCTCCCCCGTAGGCCACCCTCCTCGGGGCTCCTGTGCGCTCCTGGGTCACTCTGGTCTCTCCTCCCGGTCTCGGGGCGGGCCGGGGTTACCC
>JACCZN010000305.1 GCA_013695915.1 Rubrobacter sp. | reverse complement strand
TCTATGGAGAGTACGTAGTCTCCTGCCATGCCTTTCCCCTTTCCCCGTTTGCACCTTCACCATAAGGTCTTCCCCGAGACCTTTCCGACCAGCTACTCGGCCCAGACAGCAACGAGGCCCCGCACGGAAACCTCCCAGCTATCTAGAGCTGGAGTCTGCGCTTCCGTACGAGGCCTTCTCTAAGTCTCCGGGCCTACGCTACAGGTATTGTTTGATGCAAGGCAGCAGCCCCGGCTGCTCTGGTCAAGGGGTTCTCCAGAGCCCCCTGTGGCTGGTAGAGACGCCAGTTGCGCCAGCTTCGAGGATGAACGAGACCTCTGCCTCGCTGGTGAGGAGTCCGCCAGCGAGTACGGGGCGGTTCAGCGCCTCCGCGTACCGGGCTACCATCGAAGGGTAGGCCAGAGCGGGGAGTATCTCGATGCACCGGGGCTTTGCGCGCTTGATCATCCTGATACCCCGCTCTATGGCCCCCGCGTCTATGGCGAAGAGCCGCTGTACGGTGGTCAGGCCAGCCGAGTTCGCCAGCTCGATGACGTGGCGGTTTGTGGAGATGATCCCCTCTACGTGTTGCGAGAGGAAGCGGATGCCGACCGCGTCTCCCGCGACCCCGCCAACGAGGTCCACGTTGACAAAGACCGGAGGTCTGTCGCGCCGCTTCTTGGCCTTTCTGAGTACCTCGAAGATGTCGCCGCCCAGCACGAAGACTGCCGGGTAATCGCCGGCGAGGGCCGCTTCGAGGTCCTCGTCCGGACCCCGGACAGCAGGCACCACCGGGTTCCCCCGGAGCGCGCCGTGCAGGTCGAACGCCCCATTCTTGATAGTCTTCCCCATAACATAATCGTATCACCTGAGGGGCCGGAGGGCCTCTCGGCTACAGCTTCGCCGGGGCTCCGCTCTCCAGGGTCGTCTCCAGGATGGACTCGACCAGGCTCTCGAAGGAGATCCCGGCGGCTTCGGCGGCGAGCGGCAGGGTGGAGGTCTCCGTGAAGCCGGGTATGGTGTTCGCCTCTATAACCCAGGGGGTCTCCTCTTCGAGGATGATGTCCACGCGGGCGAAGCCCGAGCAGCCCAGGGTCCGGTAGGCGTCGAGCGCCACCGTCTCGACGCGGGCGGCGGTCTTCTCCGGGATCTCGGCCGGTATCGCGAAGTCTGTCATGCCGGGGGTGTAGCGGGCTCCGTAGTCGTAGGTGCCGTCCCGCGGGCGGACCTCCACGAGGCCCAGGGCGCGCGGGGGCTCGCCGGAAGGCTCTATTATCGGGACGGTGATCTCCGTCCCCGGTACGTGGCGTTCCAGGATGATCTTGGCGTCGTACCCGAACGCCTCGTAGACGGCGTCGAGCAGGCCTTCCCGGGAGTCGGCCTGCGAGACGCCGAGCCCCGAGCCGCCGCGGGCGGGCTTGACCATGAGCGGGAAGCCCAGAGACTCCCCCGCGACCCCGAGGGCGCTCGCCGCGCCCATCTCCTGCATTGCCCGGCGGAAGAAGGTGTGAAACGGCGGGGTCGGGACGTTGCCGGAGAGCATCATGCGCTTGGCGTAGTCCTTGTCTATGGAGCGGAGGCTGGAGAGCGGCCCGCTGCCGGTGTACGGTATCCCGAGGGTCTCCAGGAGCGCCTGTACCGTGCCGTCCTCGCCGCCGACGCCGTGCAGGCAGATAAAGGCGGCGTCGGGCTGCCACTCCATGAGCGTCTCCGTGGTGGTCTCCTCGAGGTCCAGGGAGAGGACCTCGTGGCCCAGCCGCTCGAGCGCGTACCGGACCCGCCCGCCCGTGAGGAGCGAGACCTCCCGCTCCATGGAGTGACCGCCGAGGAGGACCACGAGCCGCGCCACGGTCTAGGAGACCTCCTGGCTCTTCTTGCCCGTCTGCGACGCAGTGTGCGGCGCCGGACGGGAGCCGCGCTCCAGGCTCCCCCGGAGGTCCATCCGCTCCCGGACCACATCCGCCAGAAGCTCTATGCCGCGCCGGATCTTGTCCGTCTCCACGAAGGAGAAGTTGAGCCTCATGCAGTTCTTTCCCTCGCCCCCGGCGTAGAACCCTTCGCCGGGAACGTAGGCCACGTTCTTATCGATGGCCCGCGGGAGCATGGCCGTAGCGTCTATGTAGGAGGGCAGCGTCGCCCACACGAAGAGGCCGCCCTCCGGGTGCGTCCAGTGGACCTCCTTGGGCATGAACTCCGCCAGCGAGTCGAGCATCGCGTTGCGGCGCTCTTTGTAGATGCCCGTCAGGCGCTTCACGTACCCCCGCCAGTCCGAGTTCTGGAAGAAAGCGGCGATCATCATCTGCGAGAGGTTCGAGGAGCAGAGGTCCGCGCCCTGCTTGCCGACGTTGATCTTGTGCAGGATGCCGGGCTGGGCGTGGACCCACCCCAGGCGGACGCCGGGGGCGAATATCTTGGAGAACGTCCCCAGGTAGACCACCCGGTCCACGTCCCCCTCCTGCTGCTCCATCGCCGAGAGGCTCGTCAGGTGCTCACCCTCGAAGCGGAGCATGCCGTAGGGGTTGTCCTCCAGGATCACGAGATCGTACTCCCGCGCCAGCTCCAGGAGCTCCCGGCGCCGCTCGGCGGCAAGCGTGACCCCCGCCGGGTTCTGGAAGTTGGGCACGGTGTAGATGAACTTCACGTGCACGCCCTGCTTTCGGGCCTTCTCCAGCGCCTCGCGGGCGGCGGCCGGTATCATGCCCGCCCGGTCCATCGGGAT
>JACCZN010000301.1 GCA_013695915.1 Rubrobacter sp. | reverse complement strand
AAAGGCGTAGTCGATGTCCCCCATGCCGTGCGTGAAGGCACCGTCCAGGTTGCCCACCGCCATAGCGACCTCGCGCGGGACGAGGACGCAGTTGCCGTTCATCGTCTCGCACTCGCGGGGTTCCTCGCCCGGCCGGACCGGCGTAAAGCGGAGCGGCCGTAACCGGCTCTCTCTGCTGAGCCCGCCGTAGGTAAGATCGCCGGTCTCCGGGTCGCAGGTCGAGCCGACGACTATCGAGGCCGGGCTGCCAGGCTCCGTCACGCGGCGGTGCGTCTGGAGCAGGCTCTCCAGGGCTCCGGGGTAGAGGAGGGTGTCGTCGTTGAGCCAGAGGTAGTGGTCGTGGTCTCCTTCGAGGGCCTCTGCGAAGGCGCGGCGCATGCCGCCGTTCCAGAACAGGGTGCCGTCTCCCCGCAGGACCTCCACCTGCGGGTGGCGGGCCTTCACGGCTTCGGCGGTACCGTCGGTGCTACCGTCGTCCAGGAGATAGGCCTCTAACGTGATCCCGTCTTGGAGGCTCTGGCCGAACAGCGCGTCGAGGCTCGCCAGGGTCTTCTCCCGCCGGTCGTGGCAGGTCAGCAGAGCGGCTATGCGTAGCGTCTCGATAATTCCCCCGTTCGCACCCTCCCGGTCTCGCGGCGGCGGAGCGGGGCGGTTACCAGGCTGGCGGCGATACCCAGCAGCACCCCTTGCTCGTAGCTCGGCGCGTATGACACGAAGAAGACGAGCTGGGTCAGCAGCAGCACGTACATCAGGCACGGGTAGACGTCCTCTCCCCGGCCGAAGACCCTGGACTCCCGCAGCCGCAGCACCGAGACGGCGTAGAAGAAGAGCAGCGCCGCCAGGCCGATGCCGCCGGTGCGCAGGAAGGTCTCCACGTAGAAGTTGTGCGGGGAGATGTCCACCTCGCCCACCGACATGAAACGCTCATAGCCCGCTCCGAACGGCTTGCCGAGGACGTACTCGGTGGCGCTGGAGAGGTAGCCGCCGGTCAACAGCACCTGCCAGCTCTCCAGCCTCCAGCCGACCGTTGACTCCTGCGTCTCGAAGGCGCTGGAGGTGGAGGTCTCCAGCGAACGCGCCACCTCTCCCTCGCTCCCGCCGAAGAGGAGCGCGACGGCCAGCGCGCCCGCTACGCCTACACCGGCCATCGTGGAGAGCAGCCGGCCCCTGAGCTTACCCTCCCGTACGAGCAGGACCGCCACGGCGACGATCAGCGCGAGCCACGCGGTCCGGTGCTGGAGCACCGCTACCGCCGGTAGCAGCGCCACGGTCAGGTACCACCACGTCCCAGAGCTCCCCTTCAGCAGCCGCAGGTAGAGGCCGATCACGAACGCCTGCGCCAGAAAGAGCGCCTGCGCCGCGTCCAGGACCCTCAGGTTGGTAATGCCCGAGCCCAGCGCCAGCTCGGCCCACTCGGCCCCGGAGGCGAGCCCCGCCCCCAGCAGCGCCCAGCGGAACCCGGCCAGCAGGACCAGCGCGCCCGCGGCGGCCATCCACAGGGTAATAGCGCGCCTCAGGTGGTGCCCATCCACCGGGAACGTCATGAAGTACAGCACGGCGCTGAAGAGGTAGAAGTACCCCCGGAGCTCGACCCCGGCCAGGTGCGGCCCGTACTCGGCGACTCCCCGGGCAACGGAGAGAAAGACCAGTGCCCCGAACAGGAGCCAGCCCAGTTGCAGGAGCGTGAACCCCCCGCGTACCAGCAGGCCGGACGGCAGCAGCCGGGCCGCGCCCGCCGCGGCGAGCGCGGCAAACACCGCGTCCTGCGGGTAGGCGGTTAGAGGTCCGAGGTTGCCACCGGAGAACGAGACGGCGGCCGCCTCCCACAGGAGGACCCCGAGCACCGCCACCACCCCGAGAAGGGGAAAGCGGTAGAGGGCGGCGGCGAGCAGGGCCAGACCGAGCCCCGCCACACCGGCCAGCAGTAAGAGCTCCAGCACCCCTAGGCCCTCCGGCCTCTCGCCGTATCTTCCACCGGAGGCCGGGAGCCTCTCTCGGTCCTGCTACCGGCATCGGGCACGGCTACCTCCCGGCTCCGAACGCCGCCAGCACCTTCCCGAAGGTCTCCTCGTAGGCGTCCACCACCCGCTCCACGTGGAAGCGGCGCCTGGCGGACTCTCTGGCCGCCGCTCCGAGCTCCACCCTCGCAGCCGCATCCCCGGCGAGCCGCAGCATGCAGCGGGACAGGTCCTCCGCCGAGCGAACGTCAACGAGCACCCCGGCCTCTCCGTGGTCCAGGGTGAACGGGACGCCCCCGCTGCGCTCACCCCCGATCACGGGCAGCCCCAGCGCCATCGCCTCGCTCACACCCACGGGATGAGCCTCCTCCAGAGCCGGGTGTACCAGCACGTCGGCCTCCAGCGAGAGCCGCCGCATGAGCTCCGGATGGGGAAGGGTCCCGACGAACTCCACCCCTCCCTCCAGCCCCCGCTGCCGCGCCCACGCCTCGGCCTCCTCCCCCGCGCCGTGGCCGTAGCCGAACATCAGCAGGCGTGCCCCGGGGAGCGTAGCCCTTACCTTTCCGAAGGCCTCCAGGGCGGCGCTTCCGTTCTTCAACCTGCCCCAGCCGGTGAGCACGGTGGCGAAGACCGGGGGCTCTCCGCCACTCCTCTGCTCCCGTCCTTCACCCAGGGCGAACAGCTCCTCCGAAAGCCCGTTGGGGACCACGGTTACGGTCCCCCGGTGCCCGAGGAGCTTCTCGAAGTGCCGGGCCACGTACGGCGAGACGGCGGTCATGAAGCGCGCTCTCCTGGAGACGCGCACGGCCATCAGGGTCCGCAGGAACCGGTAGGCGTTCCGGTACAGACGCAGTATGTGCAGAGGTGCGTCGTGAGCCGTCACCAGGTACGGGGTCCCGCTCGCGATGGCGGCCAGCGCGAACTCGTACGTCCAGTGGGCGTGGACGATGTCGCAGGGGTCCGCGCGCAGGGCCTCCACGAGGTCCGCGCGCTCGGCGGCGAAGAAGTCCGTGGCCCGGTAGCGGGCGCGGGGGCGGTAACGTCCCACGTGTATCGTAAGCTGGTCGCCCTCGAAGGTCCGGAGCCGCTCTGTCGTCGGGTCGAGGGTAAAGACGGAGACCCGGTGTCCCCTCCTGAGGTACTCCTCGATCAGGGTAGCCATCGGCGGGAACCTGTACCCCTCGGGCATCTCCTCGCCGTTGCGAACGTGTCCGGCCAGAAGCTC
>JACCZN010000272.1 GCA_013695915.1 Rubrobacter sp. | reverse complement strand
CGCTCCAGGGCGTCTATGTCGGCCCGGATCTCCTCCAGCGGGCGCAGGGGCTCGGGCTTGTAGAAGTGGCGGTTGAAGTTGATCTCGTACCCTGTCCTGGTCTTCGTGGCGTCGATCCAGGCGTCGGGGGTGTGCGGTAGCACCTCGCGCTGGAAGAAGACCCCGATGCCGCCTTCTTCGAGGAGCGGGACCTCTTCGTTATCGCGCAGCTCCGGGTCCGGCTCGTACTCTGCCACGCAGGGCTCGCCGTCCAGGTACGTCTCGTGGAGGCCGTGGAGCGGGTCCGCCTTGCCGGGCTTGTGGAGCTTCTTCAGGACCGGAGCAGCAGCCTCGTCCCTCCGTGTGAGAGCCTCCCGGAGGAGCTTCTTGCGTGCGGCGGTGAGCCGGAGACCCTGGCCTCCGGCCTCCCTTTCAGCGGCATCGAGGAAGGCATTGTAGTCGAGTTGAGGTCCCGGCCCGAGAATACTTGCCACCGCGTCCGCGACCCCGGCGAGAGGCTCTTCTCCTCTCTCCTTGCAGGCCTCGCGGAACTGGAAGAGCACGGCTCTGGAGAGGTCGGTCCTGAGCCGGAGAGGGCGTTCGACGGTTACCTTCTGGTAGCCGAAGGCGGCGTTTGGGAAGACTTTCGAGTGCTCATCTTCCTGGAAGTCGAGGAAGGTGTCTACGATGCTGCGGATGTCCTCCCGCCCGAGCTCGCAGTTCTTCTTGCCGAGGTTCTTGCGGAGGGGCTTGTACAGGGCGGTCGCGTCTATGAGCTGCACCTTGCCCCTGCGGTGTTCGGGCTTACGGTTGGTAAGGACCCAGACGTAGGTTGCGATGCCGGTGTTGTAGAACATGTTCAGCGGCAGGGCGACTATCGCCTCGAGCCAGTCGTTCTCCAGGATCCAGCGCCGGATGTTGCTCTCGCCCTGTCCGGCGTCGCCGGTAAAGAGCGAGGAGCCGTTGTGTACCTCGGCGATACGGCTGCCCACAGGGGTGTCGTGCTTCATCCTGGCGAGCTTGTTGACCAGGAACATTAGCTGGCCGTCGGAGGAGCGGGTGGTGAGGTCGAGCTCGGGGTCTCCGGCGTGTTCGGTAGTGAAGCGCGGGTCGCGGATGTTGCCCTTGCCGCCCATGCGGTCCAGGTCGGACTTCCAGCTCTTGCCGTAGGGTGGATTCGAGAGCATGAAGTCGAACTCGCGGGCCGGGAAGCCGTCCTGGGAGAGGGTGGAGGAGCCGGAAGTTCTCCGCGTCTTGGCCCTCACCCTTGATGATAAGGTCAGCCTTGGCAATGGCGTAGGTCTCCGGGTTGACCTCCTGGCCGTAGAGGTGGACGGAAGCCACCTTGTCGCGCTCACCTGCCAGCTCTTTGAGGCGGTCCTCGGCGACGGTGAGCATGCCGCCCGTGCCGCACGCCCCGTCGTAGAGGACGTAGGTGCCGGACAGGAGCTCCTCCACTATGGGCAAGAAGGTCAGGTCGGCCATCAGGCTCACCACGTCGCGCGGGGTAAAGTGCTCGCCTGCCTCCTCGTTGTTCTCCTCGCTGAAGCGCCGGATCAACTCCTCGAAGACCGTACCCATCCCGTGGTTGTCGAGGCCCGGAAGCCGTACGGAGCCGTCGCCGTTCAGCACGGGCTTCGGGCTCAGGTTGACGCGGCTGTCCAGGAACTTCTCTATCAGGTAACCGAGGGCGTCCGCCTCGACCAGGGTCGGTATCTGGTTACGGAACTTGAACTTGTCGAGGATCTCCTGCACGTTCTCCGAGAAGCCGTCCAGGTAGGCTTCGAAGTCCGCCCGGAGTTGCTGCGCCCTGGCCCGGGAGCGCAGGTCGCGCAGCGTGAACGGCGAGGTATTGTAGAAAGCCTGCCCGGACTCCCCCCTGAGCGAGGTTTCCCCGCCGACGATACCGGATTGGTCGAGCCACCGCTTCCTCGCCAGCACCTGTTGCTTGGTCGGCTCCAGCACGGCGTCCAGGCGGCGGATGACGGTCATCGGCAGGATGAGGTCGCGGTACTTGCCGCGCACGTACACGTCGCGCAGTACGTCGTCGGCGATGCCCCAGATGAAGTTGGCGATCCAGTTGAGTTGCGGTCGGTCCAAAAGAACGAGCCTCTCTAAAACGACTGCGTACGGACACTTTGCGCGTAGCCGATGCCCGGATGTCCCCTATCCGGAACGCCCCGGCCTCTGCGTAGCGCAGAGTTCAGGCGGGCGGTGGAAGCCCACCGGATCCTCTCCCGGCGCTCATGGTAGCGAACCCGGCAGCGATATGAAACTCGGCGGACAAAGCTCTACGGGGCGGCGCTGTCCCGGCGGTCACCGGGGTCCTGCCGGACGGGTCAGCGTCCGAGGAGCCGGGCCAGGGGACCTCTGCTCCGGGAGAGGGAAACGCCCAGGAAGCGCTCCAGCTCTGCGGCGTCGAAGACTATCACGTTGCCCCTGGAGCCGGTGCTGTAGAGGTAGTCGGGGATGTCCCGGCGGAGCTTCGTGATCGTGCCGTGTATGTCCTCGGAGCGGAAGACGAGCTTGTCCCCCCTGCGGCTCCAGGCGGCGGGGTCGTGGACCCACTGCTGGATGAGCTCCTCCCGGACGCGGTCGTGGCGGCCGTGACCGTACTCCTCCATGGTTACCGTCCGGCACCAGTGTGGCAGGGAGCCCGAGTGCTCGGAGATGAGGTCCGCGAGCACCGAGGATGAGAGCTCCAGCACGTCGAGTGGGCCGTCGCGACCGTCGCGGACGGACGGCAGCATGCGCTTCAGGTACTCGCGGTACAGGGCGGTCCCGAGGTCGCTCTTTACGTCCTTGAGGCGCTGCCGGAGCTGGCGCGCCTCGCCGGTGTGGTCGGGCAGCGAGGCTCCAGTGTACACGACGAGGGCCCGCTTGCGGAGCTCGGAGTCGAAGGTGTCCTGCCCGGCGTTCATGGAGAGGACCACGGGCGGATACTCCTTCAGCCTGAGGTGGTCGTCCTTGATCAGGGCCTCGGCGTGCTGGCCGAAGCGCACCTTGTCCATGTCGTCGAAGACGAGCGGGTACCGGCGGTTCTGCTCCATTAGGGCCGGTATGTTGCCCTTGGTGAACCAGTCGTTCGGCGGGAAGGTATCCCGGTCGAACATGGAGTGGAGGAGGGTCTTGACGAGCTCGGACTTGCCGCAGTTGCTCTTGCCGTAGAGGAGGCCGTAAACGGGATAGTCCCAGACGTCGTCGCCCCGCGCGAGCGCGGCGTTGCGGAGGTCGCACATGAAAGGACCGGCGTAGAGCCAGCTCCAAAAGGTGAAGTAGTCGCGGGCGAGCTTCTCGTGCTGGCCGCGGAACATCCGGTAGCCGTCGAAGTACGAGAGCCAGGCCCGCACGTCCGAGGCGACCTCCTCCGCGGGCGCGTCGAGGTCCAGGGGCTCGCCGGAGAGGATGACCTCGCCGGAGTCGAGGTGGATGCCCAGCGACTCCTCCGGGTTCTCCTCCCGGGTGCGCGAGTTGCTCTTTACGTAGCGGACCCCGCGCTCGGCCGAGGGACGGTCGATCTTCGCCACCCCGTTCTTCGCCTGAACGGCAGAGGAGATGCCACCGTAACGCTTCGGCGGCTTTGCGGCGGCCCTGTGGACTGTGGAAGTGTCGGAGGGAGCATCCTGCACCAGGAGCACCTTCGGTGCGGCCGAGCCCTCGCGGCCCGCGGCGAAGGCGGGGAGGTTCTCCGGGTCGAACTCGCCGGTGATCTGTGCCCCCTCGATAATGCTGGTCGTGGAGCGGCCCTTGATCTTCTCGTAGGCGGTGTTGAAATGCTCCCAGGCCGCCGGGTCGTCGTCGAAGCAGACGTAGCTCTCGTTCTGCGCTCCGGAGAAGGCCCTGTCGGAGAAGTTGGCCGAGCCGGTAATGACCCGGGTGCCCCGCTCCCCCTCCAGCAGGAAGAGCTTCTCGTGGGAGATTATCTCCTGGACGACGTAGAACTGTATCGCTCCGGAGTCGATCCTGGATTTTATGTGGTCCTTGCCCCGGGTGGCGGAGATCAACTCTCTCATGAGTAGCTCCTGGTAGTGCAGGTAGTTAGCCACGTCGCCGAGTATGTCGGGGCGCCCGAAGACGACCTCCAGGGCCTCCATCTCCTCCGCAGCCCGGTTTATGATCGGGATGCTGCTCGAGTAGGTGAGTACCTTCAGGGAGGAGTAGCCGGAGATCAAACCCTCGAACGAGCTCTCTTCGAACCCGTCGAACCTCGCGCGTACCACGCCGAGCTTCCCGGTCTCGTCGAGCAGCGCATCTTGCAGCGGAGACGGTGACTGGAGGTCTTTTCTTTGCGGCATGCCAGGCTCCTACCGGTATACGTACCGTACTCACGACCTACACGGTTTGGCGGGGCCGTGGATGCACGGGGGCACCTTACTGCCGGTAAGTCTACGCGCGCGGCGAACGTCAGGAAAGGGTGGCTCTCCTTTACACGTCCTCGAGGGTGATCGGGCATCGGGCTTTCGCTAAGGTAAGCTGTATCCTGGAGTCGGAGGGGAAGTTACAGAAAGGGCGAGACTTTGTCCTACGCAGGCGTGGTGCTCGACGCCATAGAGCAGAAGAAGCGGGGCGGCGAGCTCTCTGAAGACCTGATCCGGTCGGTCGTGGAGGGCTACACCGCCGGGGAGGTGCCGGACTACCAGATGTCGGCGCTCCTGATGGCGGTCTTTCTGCGGGGAATGAGCTACGAGGAGACGCTCGCGCTGACGC
>JACCZN010000243.1 GCA_013695915.1 Rubrobacter sp. | reverse complement strand
CCCAGGTAAGGTTCTTCGCGTTGCATCGAATTAAAGAACATGCTCCGCTGCTTGTGCGGGCCCCCGTCAATTCTTTTGAGTTTTAGCCTTGCGGCCGTACTCCCCAGGCGGAACACTTAACGCGTTGGCTTCGGCACAGAGGGATTCGACTCCCCCCACACCTAGTGTTCATCGTTTACGGCATGGACTACCAGGGTATCTAATCCTGTTTGCTCCCCATGCTTTCGCGTCTCAGCGTCAGGAATGGCCCAGAGAACCGCCTTCGCTACTGGTGTTCCTCCCGATATCTGCGCATTTCACCGCTACACCGGGAATTCCATTCTCCTCTACCATCCTCTAGCCTAGCAGTATCCACCGCACGCTTGGGGTTGAGCCCCAAGGTTTCACGGCAGACTTACCAGGCCGCCTACACGCTCTTTACGCCCAATAATTCCGGACAACGCTCGCCCCCTACGTATTACCGCGGCTGCTGGCACGTAGTTAGCCGGGGCTTTCTGTGCAAGTACCGTCAGGCTAGGGGCTATTAACCCTTCGCCCTTCGTCCTCGCAAACAGAGCTTTACAACCCTAAGGCCTTCATCACTCACACGGTGTTGCTGCGTCAGGCTTTCGCCCATTGCGCAAGATTCCCGACTGCTGCCTCCCGTAGGAGTCTGGGCCGTGTCTCAGTCCCAGTGTGGCTGATCATCCTCTCAGACCAGCTATACATCGTAGCCTTGGTAGGCCGTTACCCCACCAACTAGCTAATGTACCGCGGGCCCGTCCCTCACCGGATGGCCGAAGCTACCTTTCCTTACCGGACCATGCGGTCCGGCAAGCGTACGGGGTATTAGCCGGGGTTTCCCCCGGTTGTCCCCCAGTGAGGGGCTGGTTGCCCACGTGTTACTCACCCGTTCGCCACTCTACTAACCCCGAAGGGCTTTCTCGTTCGACTTGCATGTCTAAAGCACACCGTCAGCGTTCGTCCTGAGCCAAGATCAAACTCTCCGAACAATTACTCCAAAGCAAAGCTCTAGAGCAAAGTTTAGTGGTGCGGACCGTAATCTCTACGCCCGCGGGGCGATCCCTTTCAACTCCGGGATCGCGGAGAGTCAGCCTCGACGTTAATAATGACGGATTACCTGTCACTACTTGGTCTTTCGCTACTATCCAGTTTTCAAAGCTTTCAAGCCCCTTGCCTCTCGGCGGAGCTACCCAGAAAGGGTTGCTGGCGGACACAAAAGCCCACTCTCTCAAGTGGACTCGGCTGGCGTTGCTCTCAGTTTGTAGAGAGTACTACCTCTGTTGCCTCGCTCTGCTTGTCAACCCGTTCCCGGTCATTGCTCGATGGAGTATACCAGCTTGCCGCGGGCCTTCAAGGCTTGCGGACAAAACTTCTTGTTGCTGGTACCCACCTCTGTCAGGTGTTGGCCGGAAGAGCACAGTTCCCTGCTTTTCAGCGGGATCCCTTCCGGAGCTTCCGGAGGCTCTGTGGCCTCTGGACCGTCCCCTGAAGGACAGCGCTCAATGTCAACAGCGAACAGTATAGCCCCGCTCGCCGGGACGTCAAGGAGGGATTTCCAAATTCGTCCGCGTCTGCCCCCGGGGCCGCTACGGCGCGAGGGTCAGCCGGGCGTAGCGGCGCTTGCCGACCTGCAGGATCTTGTTCTCCAGGCTCTGCGTGGGGATGGAGAGCTTCTCGTCCCGGATGACCTCGCCGCCGAGGCGCACGGCGTCTCCCCGGAGCAGCCGCCGCGCCTCGCCGTTGGTGCCGGCGAAGCCGGAGCGCGTGATCAGGTCTACCACCCAGACCTCCGAGGCTCCCTCGGGCAGCGGCACCTCCGGGACGTCGGCGGGTATTTCCCTCCGGGCAACGGCATCGAACGCCCGCTCGGCCCCGGCGACCGCGCTCTCGCCGTGGAACTCTCGCACCAGCGATCGCGCCAGCTCGCGCTTCTGCTCGAGGGGCTCGGCCCCGGGGAGGCCCCGGTCAAGGAGCAGGGAGTAGTAGTCCGGCATCGTCCCGTCGGGGACCTTCATGGCCTTGCCGAACATGTCCTCGGGCTTCTCCGTGACGCCGATGTAGTTGCCGAGGGACTTGCTCATCTTCGCCTCGCCATCGGTACCGACCAGGAGGGGGGTGGTGAGGACGCACTGCGGCGTCTTTCCGTAGTGCTCCATCACATGGCGGCCCATTAGGAGGTTGTAGAGCTGGTCCGTGCCGCCGAGCTCCACGTCGGCGTCGAGCGCCACCGAGTCGTAGGCCTGCAGGAGAGGGTAGAGGAGCTCGGTGAGCGAGATCGACTCTCCAGAGGCGTAGCGCTGGCTGAAGTCGTCGCGCTCCAGGATACGGGCGACGGTGACGGTCCGGGTAAGCTCTATCACGTCGGCCATGGAGAGCCCGGCGAGCCACTCCGAGTTGTGCCACACCTCCGTCCTCTCGCGGTCCAGGATGAGGTACGCCTGCTCGAGGTAGGTCGCGGTGTTCCGCTCTATCTCCTCCGGGGAGAGGATGGGACGGGTCCTGGACCTTCCCGAGGGGTCCCCGACGCGGGCGGTGTAGTCCCCTATCGTGAGCACGGCCAGGTGCCCGAGACGCTGGAGCTCCCGCAGCTTCCTCAGCACCACGGTGAAGCCCAGGTGGATGTCGGAGGCCGTCGGGTCTATCCCGAGCTTTACCCGGAGCCTCTCCCCGCTCCGCAGGCGGCGGGCGAGCTCGTCCTCGGGCACGACATCGACGGCGTTGCCGAAGAGCCGCCGCAGGTCCGGTTCGCTGTTCACGGTGGTGTTCATAGACATGGACCTCGCCTCCAGACATCCTGGTGTAACGCAACTTCGATTCGTGTACTATAGCCTGCCAATGGCCCGGAACAGCGAGAGCAAGAGTACCGGCGCCCGGAACCCCGGAAGAGAGCGCGCCTCCCCGTTCTTGCGCTGGACCGTGTTCCTCTTCCTGTGCTCCCTCGTGGCGGCCCTCTCCTTTGCGGGCGGGGGCTACCTGGGCCTGACGCAGAAGGTCGGCGAGCTGCAGGAGCCGGAGAACGTCTCCACGCACCCCACGTACATATACTCCCAGCCCCTCGGCGACAATGGCGAGTCGACAAGGGTCATAGGGAGCATCTTCGGCGGGGAGAACCGCAAGACCGCGCCGCTGGAGGAGATGCCCCAGAGCCTGCTGGACGCCCTGGTAGCCAAGGAGGACGAGAGGTTCCGGGAGCACGGCGGCGTGGACTTCTGGAGTATAACCCGGGCCCTGTGGACCGACGTGAGGGCCCGCGGCGCAGTCGAGGGCGGCAGCACCATAACGCAGCAGTACGCGAGGAACGCCTACCTTTCCCAGGACCGGTCCGTCTCCCGCAAGCTCAAGGAGGCGGCGCTCGCCGTGGAGATAGAGCGCCGGTACACGAAGGACGAGATCCTGGTCAAGTACCTGAACACCGTGTACTTCGGCAACAACGCCTACGGTGCTGCGGCGGCGGCCGAGACCTACTTCGACAAGTCCCTCGGCGACCTGAACATCAGCGAGTCCGCGGCGCTCGTGGGGCTCCTGACCTCCCCCTCGACCATCGGGGCCGACCCGGACGAGGCCCGCTGGCACCGGGACACCACCCTGCAGCAGGCGTTCGAGGGCGGCTACATAGCCCGTCAGGCGTACGTCGATGCCCTGGAAGAGCCGCTGCCGGAGGAGTGGCCCGCGGGCGCGATGAATGGCGGCGGCCTCGAAGGTCCTCAGCTCACACGGAACTACACCGAGCTCGTCCGGGACGAGCTGATAGAGCGCTACGGAGCCAACACGGTCCTGCAGGGTGGTCTCTCCGTCTACACCACGCTGGACCTGCAGGCCCAGGAGGCCGCCCAGGAGACGCTCTACGGCGAGGAAGGATACCTCTCCGGAGCTGAGGACCCGGACGCGGCCCTCGTCTCTCTGGAGCCGGGCACTGGGAAGGTCCGGGCCATGATCGGCAACCGGGACCAGTCCTCGCAGTTCAACCTGGTGACCCAGGCTCAGCGCCAGCCGGGCAGCTCCTTCAAGCCGTTCGCCCTCGTAGCGGCGCTGGAACAGGGCATAGACCCCGAGACGGAGTTCGTCTCAGAGGACAAGGAGTACGAGCTCGACCACGGCTTCGAGGAGGCCGAGGAGTGGCGGGTCGAGAACTACGGCGGCACCGAGCGAGGCCCGATCAGCCTCCAGGAGGCCCTCTGGCAGTCGGACAACACGGTCTTTACGGACCTTGCAACCAACGCCGGGGGCCGAGGGATCGAGGATGGCCCGGAGACCATAGCCGACGTGGCCGAGAGGCTCGGCGTCTCGGCGGAGATAGACACCGACCATCCCTCTATGGTGCTCGGCGCCCAGGAGGTCTCGCCGATGGACATGGCGAAGGCGTACGCCACGATAGCCAACTACGGCCGAACGGTAGAGCCCCAGATGGTAGAGCGAGTCGTCCGGGGCGAGGACACGCCCGAGGAGGAGATGGTCTACGAGGCACCCGAGCCCTCCGGCGAACAGGTCATAGACGAGGAGGTCGCCGAGCAGGCGATCAGGATCATGGAGGGCGACATAGAGCAGGGCATAAACAGCAACGCCTCCCTGGGAGACCGGCCCGCCGCGGGCAAGAGCGGCACCACCGACAGGTTCTTCGACGCCTGGTTCATAGGCTTTACACCGCAGCTCGCCACGAGCGTCTGGCTCGGGTACGAGGAGGGCGGCAGGACGCTGGACGAGGTGGCGGACGGCTCGCCCGTGATCGGCACGAGCTACCCGGCGGACATCTGGCGGGACTACAACGAGGTGGCCCTGGACGGCGAGCCCACAGAAGAGTTCCGAGGCGACCGGATACCGGAGCCTCCTACGCGCCAGGCCTCGGGCGCCGAGGAACCGGAGGTCCCCGCTGAACCGGCTGCGGCGCCGCCCCCACAGGACGGCGTGGACGGGGCCGTTCCCGACCAGGCGACAGCCCCGCAGGCGGTACCGACTGCGGCCTCCGGCCCCGGGACCGAGTAGGCTCAGCGGCTGCGGGTCAGGCCTCGCTCCGAAACAGCCTTCGGTGGTACAGAGACATCTGGGTCCTTGTGGAGCAGATACCGCCAGGGGAGCTCGGTACCGCGGCTTATCCCTATCCGGGTGGTGGATAGGATCTCGGCCTCCGGGTGCTCTTCCCAGGCAACGAAGAGCGAGCCCCCGGTCACGTTCTGACCGTCCTGGGAGAGCTCGACGCCCATGGCCTGGGTGAGCTTCCCGGGGCCGGTGCAGAGGTCGGCCTTGCCCCGGCGCTCCGTCATGAGCTCCACGCCCTCCAGGGGCCGAAGAGCCCGGATCAGGACGGCGCTGCCCACTCCCTCCCCCTCGCACACGACGTTCAGCAGCCGGTGTACGCCGTAGGAGAGGTACACGTAGGCCCTCCCCGGCGGGCTGAAGATGGTCCGGTTGCGCCTGGTGCCCGCGTTCTTGTAGGCGTGGCACGCGGGGTCGTCCGGACGGTAGGCCTCGGTCTCGACTATCAGGCCGGAGGTCCGTCCCTCCGCCGAGTCGTGGACCAGGACGCAGCCGAGCAGGTCCACGGCCACCCGCCGGGAGTCCCGGTCGTAGAAGTCCGCCTGGAGGACTCCCTCCGTCCCTACTCCCCGGTAAGCTCCGTGATGCGGCGGGATAGCTGGTCCAGATCCAGCCCCGCCTCCGAACGTATCGAGGCCTTCAGCAGCGGCCGGACCTGGCCTATCTGGAGCTGAAGCTCCCGCAGGAGCTCGATAGCCCCGCTCTCGGCGCCGACCATGTCCCGGAGTATCGTGCCCTCGGTGCGGCCCCCGACCAGCGGCTCCCCGATACCCTCCACGTAGACCAGCGTCCGGCGCCCGCTGCCGCGCTCCTCCTCTATGGGGACGAGCGCCACGACCTTGTCGGCCCGCACGAACTTGCCGAACCCCAGAGAGACTAGCCTGTCGGAGATGATCTTCACCCGAAACTCAGTCTAACATAGCATGCTACCTTCAAGCTGCTATATTTCGGACCGTGCGCGGGATGGGAAAAGCCAGGAAGCTCACGGGTGAGCGGGTCGAGTTGCGCCGCCACGAGCGGGAGAACTACCACCTCTACAAGGAGTGGTACGGCGACCGGGCTATCTGGCACCTGACCAGTTGGACCTCCGCGCCGATGACCCCGGCGGCCGTGGAGCGCCTGTTCGACGAACGAGAGCTCTCCAAACTGGACGACTCGTTCGCCATCCACCGCCGGGGAGAGAAGGAGCCCATAGGCGTCGTGAGCCTCATGAACATAAACGAGGCCCACGCCTCCGCGGACCTCTCGGTGGTAGTCGGCCCGGAGCCCGACCGCAGCCGGGGCTACGGCACGGAGGCCATGACGCTGGTGCTCGACTACGCCTTCGGGCGGCTGAAGCTACACCGCGTCGGCCTGAGCGTCTTCGAGTTCAACGAGTCGGCCATCGCGGCGTACGAGAACCTGGGCTTCAGCGAGGAGGGCCGTCTCCGGCAGTCCATAGCCCGGGACGGCGTCCTCTACGACGCCATCCTGATGAGCGTCCTCGGACCGGAGTGGGAGGCCGGAGAGGGCCGCTGAGGAGCGCCTAGGAGCGCCGGACCTCGGCGCCGAAAGCCGCGGAGAGCCGCTCGGAGATGCGGTCCAGCTCGTCCTTGACCTGCTCGTCGGTGAGGGTCTCCTCCCCTCGGAAGGTAAAGCTCAGGGCGACGCTCTTCTTGCCCTCCGGCACCTGGGCCCCCTCGTAGACGTCGAAGACCCGGGCTCCCGCGAGCAGCGGGGCCTCCAGAGCGTGGACCTCCGCAAGGAGCTCCCCGGCGCGGACCCCGGAGCCGACGACCACCGCGAGGTCCATGTTCACCGCCGGCACGTTGGAGAGGGGCCGGAAGCCCGCGACCGGGTCCGGGCGGCAGCCTGCGAGGTCGAGCTCGAAGGCGGCTACCGGCCACCCCCCGAGCCCGAACCTCTCCGCGGCCTCCGGATGCACCTCCCCGACCCATCCGGCCTCCGCGCCGTCCACGAGCACGGCGGCGGACCTTCCGGGGTTCAGGAAAGGCCGCGGAACCTCCGGCGGCCGGAACGCCGCGCCGGGCACCAGGCGCTCCACGAGGCCCTTGACCTCGAAGAACCCCGCCCGGTGCTCCGGCACGTTCCAACCGGCGGGACGGACGGTCCCGGCCAGGAGGCCCCCGACCCGGCCCCACTCCTCCACCCCGAGTAACGAGCTCCCCGGGGCCTCGCCTCCTGTATCGTACTCCCCGGTCATGCGGAACCGGAGGGCGGGCTCCCGCCGGTCCTCCGGCGGAGGAGCCGGGTCGAAGACCCGTCCCACCTCGAAGAGCGCGCCGCCCCGGACGCCGTAGGACCGGTTGCGGGCCGCAGCGTCGAGCAGGCCCGGCAGTAGCGTCCGGCGCAGGTTGCGGCCCTCGGCGCTCAGAGGGTTCCTGACCTGCACCGGGTCGTTGGGCGCCCCACCGCCGTCGCGGAGCCCGAGGTCCCGCTCCCACCGGTCCGGGCCGAACGGGTAGATTATAGCCTCCGAGAGGCCGAGGTCCGCCAGCAGCCGCCGCAGGAGGCGCACCCGCGTTTGTGGCTCGGTCAGGCCGCCGGGGAGCGCCGACGCCGGGAGCTCCTCCGGCACCCGGTCGAGCCCTATCAGGCGTCCGACCTCCTCGACGAGGTCGGGCTCCCGGGTGAGGTCGCCGCGGAAGGTGGGCACGGTAACCCGGAGCCGGCCGTCCTCCCGGCGGACCTTGCACCCGAGGGACTTGAGCCGGTCCGCGGCCTCGCCGTCCTCGACCGGCATGCCGAGCAGGAGCTCCGCCCTCTCCAGCCGCAGGGAGACCACGGAGGGCTCGGCGGGCTCCGGATAGTGGCTCAGGGTGTCTCCCGCGGGGCTCCCGCCGCAGTTCTCGGCGAGCAGTTGCGTGACCCGGTCCCCGGCGTAACCGACGGCTTCGGGGTCGAGGCCGCGCTCGAAGCGGCCGGAGGCGTCCGTGCGGAGCCCGAGACGGGCGGAGGTCTCCAGGACGTTCCGGCCCTCGAAGGTCGCGATCTCCACGAGCACGTCGGTGGTCTCCGGGGAGACCTCGGCCTCTCCGGCGCCCATTACCCCGGCCAGCGCCAGCGCCCGCTCCTCGTCGGCGATGACGAGCATCCCAGCGTCGAGCGTGCGCGCCGAACCGTCGAGGAGCTGGATCTCCTCTCCCTCCCGGGCGCGCCGGACGACTATCCCGCCCCGGACCTTCTCAGTGTCGAAGGCGTGGATGGGCTGTCCGGTCTCGAGCATCGCGTAGTTCGTGGCGTCCACCACCGGTCCGACCGGGCGCATGCCCGCCGCGAAGAGCCGGCGCCGGAGGACCACGGGCGACTCCCCGCCGGGATCCAGCCCAGAGACCCGGCGCAGGTCGTACCGGGGGCACAACTCCCCCGCCTCGACCCGCAGCCCGTACTCTCCCGTACTCCTGCCACCGGCCCCGAAGACCGGCTCCGGGACCCGGAAGCCCGTCCTCAGGATGGCGGCGAGCTCGCGGGCAACCCCGACCATGCCCCACAGGTCCGGCCGGTTGGGCGTGATGTCCAGCTCCAGCACGACCTCGCCGGTTGGGAAGTACTCCTCTACCGGGCGCCCGACCTCGTAGGAGTCGTCCAGGAGGAGTATCCCCTCGTGCTCGTCGGAGATGCCGAGCTCCCGCTCGCTCATCATCATCCCGTAGGACTCGAGGCCCCGGAGTTTGGCCTTCCGCAGCTTCCGGCCGTCGGAGAGCGTGCTGCCCGGCAGCACCACCGGCACCCGGGCACCGGGGTAGGGGTTCGGCGCCCCGGCGACTATCTGCACGACCTGCCCGCCGAGGTCTACCTTCGCCACGGAGAGCTTGTCGGCGTTCGGGTGGGGCCCGAACTCCCGCACCTCACCCACCACGACCTCGCCGCTCGCGACCCCGAAGCGCTCCACGCCGTCTACCTCCTGACTGTAGAGCGAGAACACCTCCGCGAGCCGCTCCGGGGAGAGATCGAAGTCCAGGTAATCGTGGAGCCAGCTTAGTGGGACGCGCAAGAGACCTTACCCTTCCTGGAGCGTGGGGAACTCAGAACTGCCGGAGGAACCGCAGGTCGCCCTCGAAGAAGAGCCGGAGGTCCGGTATCCCGTACTTGACCATCGCCATCCTGTCCGGGCCCATGCCAAAGGCGAAGCCCGTATACTCCTCCGGGTCGTAGCCGACCTCCGAAAGCACCGCGGGGTCCACCATCCCGGCGCCGCCCATCTCCAGCCAGCCAGCGCCCTTGCAAACCTTGCAGTTCGGGTCGTCACCGCCGCAGACAAAGCAGCTCACGTCCAGCTCCACGCTCGGCTCGGTGAACGGGAAGTAGCTCGGCCGGAGCCGGATGTCCGCGTCCCCGCCGAAGACGTGCCGGGACATCGCCGCGAGCGTGCCCTTGAGGTGGGACAGCGTGATCCCACGGTCCACCGCGAGCCCCTCTACCTGGTTGAACATCGGGGTGTGCGTCGGGTCGGAGTCCCGCCGGTAGGTCCTGCCGGGGCAGACGATGTACAGCGGCGGCTCCTGGGAGAGCATGGTGCGTATCTGGACCGGCGAGGTGTGGGTCCTCAAGACCACGCCCTCGTCGACGAAGAAGGTGTCCTGCATGCCGCGAGCCGGGTGTCCAGGCGGTATGTTGAGGGCAGTGAAGTTGTAGTAGTCGGTCTCCACCTCGGGACCTTCGGCGACCCCGTAGCCCAGGCCCACGAAGAAGTCCACGACCTCGTCGATCACGCGCTGGGAGGGATGAAGGCTGCCCCTCTTGTGGGGGACGCCCGGCAGGGTAACGTCCACGGCCTCCCGCCGCAGACGCTCCTCGCGCTCGGCGGCCGCCAGCTCCTCCGTCCGCGAGCCCAGGGCCGCCTCTACCTCCCTGGAAGCGAGGTTTGCGGACCCTCCGACCTCTCTACGCTCCTCCGGGGGCAGAGAGCCTATACTCTTCTTGATCTCCGTGAGCTCCGCGGACCGCCCGAGGTACCTGACCCGCACGGCTTCGAGGTCCGCCGTAGACCCGGCGGTGGCGACCTCTGCGAGTGCCGCGCTTTTTAGCTCTTCGATGCGCTCCGGAGCCGCCATATAAGGCGCTATGGTAGCACACGGGTATATGCCTCGTAGAGCAGTATCGAGGCCGCCACCGCGGCGTTGAG
>JACCZN010000241.1 GCA_013695915.1 Rubrobacter sp. | reverse complement strand
TCGTAGTCCATGGTGTAGGAGCGCCGGGTGACGGTACGGATGCGCGCCGCGCAGAGGAGGGGGTCGCCCAGGAAGATCGGGGCCCTGTAGAGCACGGAGGCCTCGGCGATCACGTACCGCACCCCGGGGAAGTCCCCGGCCGCCATCTCGAGCCCGAGGTTCTCCGCCAACGCCCGCCAGTAGGCCACGCGGGCCGACTCGAAGAACGAGAGGTGTATGGCGTTGTTGACGTGACCGTAGGGGTCGAGATCCTGGTACCGGGTCATCAGCTACTCTACCACGGGAGGGTTCTTCAAGGTTGCACCTATCTGCTTTCCGCACGCTGTACGCTACGGGATCGGATTCTATCTCACGGTCCCGGCCTCCATACTGGGCACGCCGGGCGCGGTGGGTATCTATGGTTTAATCTGGGGCTCATGGAGTTCGAGGAGTTGCTGGAACAGGGCGAGACGCTCGCCGGCGAGGGTCTGGTCGAGGACGCGCTCTCGCGCTTCGAGCAGGCGCTGACGCTCGCCCCGGAGGAGCCGGAGGTGATAGAGGCGGTCGGGCGGGCCCTGCTCGGGCTGGAGCGGCTGGAGGAGGCGGAGGCGAGCTTTATGGACGCCCTGGAGCTCGACCCCGGCTGGGCCGCGCCCCGGATGGGGCTCGCCGCCCTCTCGATGCGCCGGGACGAGCCGTTCAAGGTTGTGCATCACCTCGAACGGGCCATAGAGGCCGACCCGGAGGATTCGGAGGCCTACGTGGAGCTCGGGCGCTACTACGGGGCGATGGACGAGCCGGGGCTTGCGCGGGCGACCTTCGAGCGCTGGATGCACGGGCACCCCGAGGACGCGGACATGCTCATAAACGCGGGCCTCACGGCCTTCGATACCGGGGACTACGCCCAGGCTCTGGAGTTCCTGGAAGGGGCGCTGGAGACCGCCACGGACCCGCAGCAGGTCAGCGGCGCCCGCACGTTCTGGGCCAACACCCTGGACATGCTCGGGCGCTACCCGGAGGCCGTCACCGCCTACGAGGAGGTCATAAGGGGCACCCCGGACTGGTGGGAGGCCCACGCCAACCTCGGCATCTGCCACGCCCGCAACGCCCACCCCGAGGAGGCGGAGGCCGCTCTTAGAAGAGGACTCAAGGAGTGCCCGGGGTCGCCGGAGATCCGGGACGAGCTCGCCGCCCACCTCCTGCACGAGCGGGGCGGGAAGGACGAGTTGCGGGAGGCGCTGTCGCTGGCCGAGGAGGCCGTCGCCCTGGGGGGAGAGGAGGTCCGGCACCTCTACACCCTGGGTGAGGTGCGGCTGGCGCTGGAGGACGAGGGCGGGGCCGCGCGGGCCTACGAGTCGGTCCTGGCGATAGACCCGCGGGACCCGGGCGCGCACCTGGAGCTCGGCCTGCTCGACGAGCGGCGCGGGGAGGTATCCGGGGCCGAGCAACACTTCATGGAGGCGTTGAAAGGGGACCCGGCGAACCCCCGCGCCCTGTACTCCTACGCGAGCCTCTACTACGCCACGGAAGAGCTGGAAGCCGCCGAGGAGCTTCTGATGCGCGCCCTGGCCGCCGACCCCGAGTACGCCCCGGCCCTCTCGGCGCTGGCGAGCATCCGGGCGCGGCACGGCGACTACGAGGCCTCCCTGGAGTACCTGGAGAAGGCCGTATCCGCCGGGGAGAGCGACGCCGAGCACTTCATGAACTCCATGGAGTTCCTCCCCCTGCGGGACAACCCGAGGTTCCGCACCCTCCTCTCCCGGATGGGCCCGGAGAGTTAGCGCTGCGGCGGTGAGTTAGACGCATGAGCTCCGTACTAGCCCTCGGGACCCTGCTCCTGATGCTCGGCGCCGGGGGGCTGGCTTTCGGGCTGTACGCGCTCCTGCGGGGTGGAAGGGACGGCAACGGCCCCTCGGGAGACCGCGGCGGCCTCGGCCCGATCCCCGAGCGCGGGATACACCTCGTGGCCGGTCTCCGGATGACCCTGTTCGGCCTCCTCGGCCTCGGCGCCGGGGCCTACGTGATCTGGACGTACCTCTGACAGCGGGTTGCTGATAGCGCTGTGAGGCTGGCGGCCCGGTGCTACCGGACGGTCAGGCCGGAGACTGCCCGGGCGTCCCGGGCATCCGGGTCCTCCGGGAAGGCTCCGGGGTGGAGCAGGCGGGCCAGTAGCTCGACGCCTTCCACGAGCCGGGGGGCCGGGCGGCTGAAGTAGGAGTTCGCGTCCACGGCCCACACGCGGCCGTCCCTGACCGCCGGAAGCTGCCTCCAGCCGGGGAGGTCCGCGAGGAGGTGGGTCTCCTCCAGGGCGCGCTCGAGGCCGAAGCCGCAGGGCATGAGCACGAGCGCCTCGGGCGCGGCGGCGGAGACCTCTTCCGGGGAGAGGCGCACCGAGGGCTCACCGGCTTCGGCGAAGACCTCCTCGCCGCCCGCAAGCCGGACCATCTCCGGCACCCAGTGACCGGCGGAGAACGGCGGGTCGAGCCACTCCAGGCAGCCTACCCGGGGGCGGGGGAGCCCGGCGACGGCCCGCTGGACGCGGGAGATACGCTCCCGCAGGGCCTCTACCTCCCGGCGGGTCTCCCGGGCCCGGCCGAGGGTGGCCCCGAGGGTCTCGGTGTCCCGGAGCACCTCCTCAAGAGAGCCCGGGTTCAGGGAGAGGATGCGGGGCTCGGAGCTCAGGTCCGCGGCGGCCCGCTCGACTACGTCGAGCGAGACCGCGCAGACGTCGCAGAGGCCCTGGGTGACGATGAGGTCCGGCGCGAGCTCCTCGAGCAGGTTCGCGTCCAGGGTGTAGATGCTGCCCGCGTCCGTGAGGTTCCCGACGGCGGAGTCTATCTCGGAGCTGGAGAGCGCGTGGTGGTCGATGCGCGAGGCCGTTAGCTTCGGGAGCCTCTCGACGCCCGGCGGATAGTCGCACTCGTGGGTCACGCCGACGAGGGAGCCCGCGGCCCCGACGAAGCCGACGGTCTCCGTCGCACCCGGCAGCAGGGAGACTACGCACCTTGGGGTATCGCTCACGAGCCTCGCTACTTCGGGAGCTGTCTCAGCAGGCTGGCCTGAGAGACGTCGTCGGTCGTCAGCATGCCGGCGAGCTCGCCGTCCACTATCACCGGCAGCGCCCGCAGCCCGCTCTCCTGCAGCAGGCGCTGGCCGTCCTTGAAGAGGTCCGCGTCCGGGGAGA
>JACCZN010000039.1 GCA_013695915.1 Rubrobacter sp. | reverse complement strand
GGTGACGTAGCCCTGGCCCTGGCGGGAGAGGAGCCGGGAGTGCTCCTCGGGCGGAAGCTCCTCCCATTCCCGCTGCGGGGCGCTCGTGGTTATGGGACCGTAGGTCTCCGTGAGACCGTAGATGTGCAAGGGCCGGATATTCAACCCCTGGAGCTGGCTTAGAAGCGTGGGGGAGGGCGGGGCCCCGGCGATGGCGGCCGTGACCTCCTCGTCCAGCTCGTGGGCGTCCTCGTGGTTGACCAGCGAGATCTGGACGGTCGGAGCGGCGCAGTAGTGGGTGACGCCCTCGGTGGCGAAGAGCTCCCAGATCCTCTCGGCCTCCACCTTTCTCAGGCAGACGTGGGTGCCCGCTATCGCGGTGACCGCCCAGGGGAAGGTCCAGCCGTTGCAGTGGAACATCGGCAGCGTCCACAGGTAGACCGACTCGTAACCCATCCCCGTCTCGACGACGTTACCGAGCGCGCAGAGGTAGGCGCCGCGGTGCGTGTACATCACGCCCTTCGGCCGCCCCGTGGTCCCCGAGGTGTAGTTCACGGAGATGGTCTCCTCCTCGTCTTCGAGGACGCTCTGCACCGGCACCGGCGACCCCTCCGCGAGGTAGTCCTCGTACGGGTCCCCGGCCTCCCCGGTGTCCTCTATCCGCACGACCTCCACGCCCCCGAGGTCCGCCGTCTCCGTCAGACCTTCGAGCTCCCGGTCCACGAAGAGCATCTCCGAGCCCGAGTGGTCCAGGATGTAGGCGACCTCGTCCGGCGAGAGTCGGGTGTTTATGGCGACCAGCACGAGCCCCGCCGCGGGCACCGCGAAGTGCGCCTCCAGTAAGGGCGGGATGTTCGGACAGAGAAAGGCGACCCGGTCGCCCTTCTCGAGGCCGGCCGCCTCGAGCCGCGAGGCCAGGCGGTTCGCCCGCTCCTCCAACTCGCCGTAGTTGTAGCGCCGCTCGCCGTGGACCACGGCCGTCTTCTCCGGGAACATGTACGCGCTGCGCCGCAGGAAATGGACCGGCGTAAGCTCGCTGCGGTATACCTTCTCGCTCAATGTGCTGCTCCTCTCCGAATCTCCCTGTCCCGCGTTCCCTGGAAACGCTACCCGTATACTAACCTCTCTACCGGTCGGAGCCACGGCCTATCGGGAGGCCTTCTCTGGCTCCTCCGACTCTTCCTCCGCGTTCTGGGGATCCGACTCCCGATCCTCCTGGGAGTCCTCGCGGAAGGAGGGTAGGGAGAGCGGGTTCCGCCGCTCTATCAGCAGGTAGAGCACGACGCCTGCGAGCAGCCCGAGGGCCGCGCCCTGGACAGCGAGGACGACTGCCATCACGCCGGCGACCCCGCGCTCCACGGAGCTGCCGACCTGCTCTATGCCTATCGTGATGCTTATGTAGCCGGTCAGTATCAGGGTCAACGAGAGCGCGATGGGGAGCACGGGCTGGAAGGTGCTCACTGGAGGTCCCGAAGGAGCGCCGGCGGGCGGCGTAGACCGCCGCCTCCAGGTACGACCGGCGCATTATCCCGAGCGAGCCCACCGCGTTCCAGTAGCGGGTGTGGTTCAGCATCTCCGCCATGTAGCGGAAGCCCTCTTGCGGGTCGCCCACGAGGAAACCTTCAGCCTCCGAGAGGATCAGCTCTCCCGTGGGGACCCCGATGGTGCCTATCTTGTCCTTGAGACGCCGGATGCTGATGCCGTTGGGCTCCCCGTCCTCGCGGCGGCGCGGCACGACGAACATGGCGAGCCCCCGCGTCCCCTCTGCTCCGCCCTCCGGACGCGCGAGGGTCACGATGAGGTCGGCGTCGACGTTGGAGGCGAACCATTTCTCCCCGGAGAGCAGCCAACGCTCGCCGTCCCGGCGGGCGACGGTGCGGGTCGAGCCGACGTCGGAGCCGCCCGTGACCTCTGTCGCAACCTGCGCCACCTGCATCCGGTCTGCGGCCTCCGTAGAGACCACCGGCCCCAGGAACCGCTCCCGGAGATCCGGCCCCGCGAACTTCTCCAGCACCGCGACAGTGCCGTGGGCCAGCTCCAGGGGACAGCACAGCGAGGCCTCCGCCTGCCCCACCAGGTAGTCGAAGGCGGTGAGCAGGGGGACGGGAGCCCGCCCGTACCGGCCCAGGAGCCCCTCGTCGTGGTTCCACCCCACGAGCCCGAAGTCGAAGACCTCGTTCAGGTTTGACTTCCAGTTGGGGTGACACCGGACCTCGGAGATGTCCCGGCCGAAACGGTCGTAGCGCACGAGCTGGTGGTTCGCCTCGTCGGTGGCGTCCGCCCGGTGCGAGATCTCATGCCCCGCCCGCTCCCCGAGAGCGCCGAGCCTCTCCTCGGCCCAGCCCAGCGTCTCCCCGTCGAGGTGCCCCTCCAGGACGGGCCTCAAGTTCGGGTCCGCCTCGTAGTAGTCGACCCCGCGCCCGGACTCGTACCTGCCGTAGAAGCTCCCGCTCTCCGGCTCTCCCAGCCGGTAATCCGGATACTGCCCCCCGCCGGGCCGCGGCCGGACCCCGGCCTCCCCAGGGCCGGTGCTCACCTCTGACATATAGTTCCCTCTCCCGTTTCTACCTATCAGTAGTTAGTACGTTATTTGCGTTCGTGCAAGTTGTCAAGACGGCCGGGGCAACATATATTCGTGAGCGACGGCAGCTCGGGAGCTTGGAGATTTGGGCGAGGACAGCAGACGGTTAGGCGGCCGCACGGGCGGACGTCTCGGGGACGTGCGCGAGGCGGCGCTGACCCTGTTCGCCGAGCGGGGGTACCGGGCCACGACGATGAGGGCTATCGGCGAGGCTCTGGGCCTGCGGGGGCCGAGCCTCTACAACCACGTCGGCGCCAAGCAGGAGCTCCTGCGGGACATCATGCTCGGGACCCTGGACCGCCTTCTGGCCGAGCACGCGGCCGCGGTCGCGGGGATAGAGGACCCGGCCGAGCAGTTGCGTCGAGCCGTGGTGGCCCACGTCCGGTACGTGGTCAGCCACAAGCGGGAGGTGCTGGTCAACAACCGCGAGGTGCTGAGCCTGGACGAGCCCAGCAGGGTCCTCCTCGTCGCCCGGCGCAACGAGTACGAGCGCCTCTTCCGCAACCTTGTGGAGCGGGGCCTGGAAGAGGGGCGCTTCGAGGTGGAGTCGGCCAGGATGGCCTCCTACTCCATACTGGACATGGGCAATGGCGTTGCGGTCTGGTTCAGGGAAGACGGGGCGATGACGGGCGAGGAGGTCGCCGCTCACTACGGAAGGCTGGCCCTGCAGGCCGTAGGTGCCCGCCCGGCCTAGCCCGCAGTGAGGCCTCCCGTAGCGGGAGGAGCCCCGGAGGAGTACCCTTTACTCCCGAGAGTTCGCCGCCGAAGAACGGCGGCTCGGCACGGCGAAGATGTACCAGAACAAATAACAGAGGAGGAGATCTTGGAGACAGAGAGGTTCGGCAGGACGGGGCTCGACGTAACTCGTATCGGTTTCGGTAGCTGGGCGGTCGGCGGGTCCGGCTGGTTCGGGGGGTGGGGCTCCCAGGAGGACGAGGACTCCATCGGGGCCATCCACCGGGCTCTAGAGAACGGCGTGAACTGGATCGACACCGCCGCCGTCTACGGCCTCGGTCACTCCGAGGAGGTCGTCGCCCAGGCGCTAAAGGGCGTCTCCGAGCGCCCGTACGTCTTTACCAAGTGCGAGCTCGTGTGGGACGAGGAGGGCAACGTCGGCAACAGCCTCAAGGCCGACTCCGTAAAGAAGGAGTGCGAGGACAGCCTGCGGCGGTTGAACGTCGAGGCCATAGACCTCTACCAGATCCACTGGCCCAACCCCGACGAGGACATCGAGGAGGGCTGGCAGGCGATGGCCGACCTCAAGAGTGAGGGCAAGGTCCGTCACATCGGGGTCTCCAACTTCGACGTCGGACAGCTAAAACGGGCCGAGGCCGTCGCCCCGGTAGAGACGCTCCAGCCGCCATACTCGATGCTCAACTGGGGTGTCGAGGAGGAGACCCTCCCGTACTGCGCCGAGAACGACATCGGCGTCATCAACTACTCCCCGATGTTCAGCGGCCTCCTGACCGGCAAGATGGACAAGGAGCGGGCACAGAACCTCCCGGAGGACGACTGGCGCAGCCGCCACGCGGAGTTCCAGGAGCCCCGCCTCTCGCGCAACCTGGAGCTCGTGGAGATACTGGAGAAGATAGGCGCCGCCCACGGCAGCTCCCCCGGCGAGGTGGCAATCGCCTGGACGCTCCGCCATCCGGCCGTGACGGCGGCCATCGTCGGCGGGCGGCGGCCGGACCAGGTAGACGGCGTGGTCGGCGCCGCGGACCTCCACCTCGACGACCTGGAGCTCGCCCGCATAGAGAGCTTCCTCAAGGAGAAGCCCTAGAGCCGCGGGTCGAGGGTGCCCATGAGCTTCCCCGACGGTTTCCTTTGGGGGGCGGCCGCCGCCGCCTACCAGATAGAGGGCGCGGTAGACGAGGACGGGCGGGGAACTTCCGTCTGGGACACCTTCTCCCACACCCCTGGCAAGGTCCTCCACGGCGACACCGGAGACATAGCCTGCGACCACTATCACCGCCTCGAAGAGGACCTGGACCTCATGTCGGAGCTGGGGCTTCGAGCGTACCGCTTCTCCATCGCCTGGCCCCGGATACAGCCCGAGGGTAGGGGAGAGCCGAACCAGAAGGGCCTCGACTTCTACAAGCGGCTCGTGGAGGGCCTGCGGCAGCGCTCCATCGTTCCGGCCGTGACGCTCTACCACTGGGACCTGCCCCAGGCTCTCGAGGACCGGGGCGGGTGGACCAGACGGGAGACCGCAGAGCGCTTCGCCGAGTACGCCGGGTTAGTCTACGAGGCCCTCTCGGATACGGTGCCGGTCTGGATCACGCTGAACGAGCCCTGGGTCTCGGCCTGGCTCGGCTACGGGGCCGGTGTCCACGCCCCGGGGCACACGGATACCGGGAAGGCGCTGTCGGCTACCCACCACCTCCTGCTCGGCCACGGGCTGGCCCTCGGACGGCTCCGCTCCGCGGGCGGTAACCCGGAGAACAGGGTCGGGATCACGCTTAACCTCTCGCCGGTGCGGCCCGGCAAGGAGAGCAAGGGAGACGCCGAAGCTGCCCGCAAGGTAGACGGCAACGCCAACCGCCTCTACCTCGACCCGCTCTTCCGCGGAGAGTACCCGCAGGACATGTTCGACTACTACCCGCGCCTCGCGGACCCCGCTCTCGTCCGGGAGGGGGACTTGCAGGCTATCTCCCGGCCGCTGGACTTCCTCGGGGTGAACTACTACATGCGCCACACCGTGCGGGAGGACACGGGCTCCGGCAGGGCCTCCGGCATGCTCTTTCCTGGCCTCCGGGCAAAGACCGTCCAGCCCCACGGAGCCGAGACCACCGCGATGGGCTGGGCAATAGAGCCCGACGGCCTTACGGAGTTGCTCCTGCGCCTCCATCGAGAGTACACAGGGTTGCCGATCTACATCACGGAGAACGGCGCCGCCTTCCACGACTACGCGAACCCCGAAGGTACCGTTACCGACGAGGAGCGCATCGCCTTTCTCGACGCCCACTTCCGGGCGGCAGAGGAAGCCGTCAGAGAGGGCGTGGACCTCCGCGGGTACTTCGTGTGGTCTCTCCTCGACAACTTCGAGTGGGCCGAGGGCTACTCCAGGAGGTTCGGCCTCGTCTACGTGGACTACGCCACCCAGCGCCGTATCCCGAAGGAGAGCGCCCATTGGTACAGGGAGGTCATCCGGAGGAACGGGCCACCCCAGAGCGCCGGGGAGGAGTCGTAGCGGAGTACAGGAGTCTTGGAAGGACGGGCCTGCGGGTCTCGGAGACGAGCTTCGACGGCCACGCCTCGCCCTCTTCCCTCCGGAGGACGCGGAAGGGCACTCACAGCCCTACCCGGCCTCCTCCATGTTTAGGTGCCTGGGGTACGTGGTAAGGTCTCCCCGCAAATTCTTAGCAGAGAGGAGGCCTACCAATGGCCAATGAGTTGCAAGGGCGCAGGGTAGCGTTTCTCGTGGCGCACGAGGGCGTCGAGCAGGTCGAGTTGACCCAGCCGTGGGAAGCGGTCAAGAACGCGGGCGCCACCGTGGAGCTCGTCTCCAACCGCTCGGGCGAGATACAGGGGTTCAACCACCTGGACAAGGGCGACACGTTCCCCGTGGACAAGGTAGTGAGCGACGTAAGCTCCTCGGACTACGACGCGCTGGTGCTGCCGGGCGGTGTTGCCAACCCCGACGTGCTGCGGACCGTTCCGGAGGCCGTGCAGTTCGTTCACGGGTTCTTCGAGCAGCAGAAGCCGGTAGGTGCGATCTGCCACGCTCCGTGGACGCTCGTCGAGGCCGACGTGCTCCGCGGCCGGACCGTGACCTCGTATCCGAGCCTGCAGACCGACATCAAGAACGCCGGAGCGACCTGGGTGGATGAAGAGATCGTGACCGACAAGGGCCTCGTAACCAGCCGCAACCCGAACGACCTGCCGGCGTTCTGCGACAAGATCGTCGAGGAGTTCGAGGAGGGCAAGCACCCGGAGCAGGCCCGCAGCGCCTAGAGCTGCCCGCTAGCCGGAGACCCGAAGAGACTGGCGGAGAGGCCTCGCGTCCGGCGGGGCCTCTCCTTTTCCGCTGAATTCCACTCCACCCGGCCCGGTCCCTGGAAACTGCTAGGATAAGACTGGCGGGCGGCGAGCCCGCTGCATACCTCGAGGCAGTTGACATGGGAGCTCTATGCGAGGCCGCTACAAATACGTGATCCTGGGCGCCGGCTGCTCGGGGTTGAGCCTGTGCTACTATCTGCTGGATCTCGGTGTTGAGGACCCGATACTGCTCCTGGATCGCAGGTCCGAGTTCCTGGACGACCGGACGTGGTGCTTCTGGGACGTGGAGCCGACGCCCTTCTCGCACCTGGCCTTGAAGCGGTGGTACTCGTGGAGCCTCCGCGCGGACGGCGGCAGCGTGACCCAGACTACCCGGCGCTACCCGTACCTCCGCGTGCGGAGCGCGGACTTCTACGAGTACGCCGTCCGGAGCCTCGAGGCGCACCCGAACGTGACGCTCCGCATGGGCGAGGAGGTGCTGAACCACAGCCCCGTGCCCGGCGGGGTACGGGTCGAGACTTCCGGGGAGGCCTACGAGGCGGATCTAGTCTTCGACGGCCGGGGGCTGCCGCCCGGTTCACCCCACTTCGAGAAGGCCCGGAAGGAGGCGACCTGGGTGCCCCAGGAGTTCCTCGGGCAGCGGGTGGAGGCTCAGAGTCCGGTCTTCGACCCGTACCGCTGCACGCTGATGGACTTCTCGGTGGACCAGGGGCGGGGGCTGCGCTTCGTGTACGTGCTGCCCTTCACGCGGGAGACAGCGCTCGTGGAGAACGTGTACCTCTCGGAGGTGGAGGCGGGACCGGAGGAGCACCGGGCGGGGATCCGGGACTACCTGTGGGACGTCTA
Organism: Rubrobacter sp.; assembly: GCA_013695915.1. Taxonomy (GTDB): domain Bacteria; phylum Actinomycetota; class Rubrobacteria; order Rubrobacterales; family Rubrobacteraceae; genus Rubrobacter_A. The sequence goes on along the minus strand of JACCZN010000039.1, from coordinate 2,988 downwards.
CGGCCTCTCCGGCAGCGAGTACGAGGTCCGGAGAGAGGAGAAGGGCTACATCCCGATGACCAGCTACGAGTTCCCGCGGAGGCTCGGGGAGCGAGTCTACTCCATAGGCATGCTCGGCGGCGAGACCCGGCCCTCGACGGGGTACACGTTCCTGCGTATCCAGCGTTACTGCCGCCGGCTAGCCGAGAGCCTCGCGGGCTCCCCGAAAGAGCTGCCGGAGGTCTCGGCTAAGACCGACTCCCGGCGCTACGACCTGCTCGACGCGCTCTTCCTGAGGTTCATGCACGAGTACCCGGAGCGGTGCCCCGAGATCTACCGCCAGATGTTCGCCGGGGTCCCCGCCGACTCCCTGGTCCGCTTCCTGACGGAGAAGAGCTCTCCCCTGGACGAGGCCCGCCTGATAAAGGCTCTCCCCAAGACGCCGTTCATCGGGCTTGCGTTCCGGGCGGCTCTGGAGAAACTCCGGGAGGCCGGTCCTCCCTTCCGACCCGGGGGCTAGGTGACCTCCTACACCCCGTCACCGGGCGCGCCGGGTGCGAGGCCTCCCGGTTCCGGGCCGGACCTTCCGGAGCCGAAGGCCCGCCGGACGCTCTTCCGCGCCTTCGTGGTGCCCTCCTGGGTACTCGTGGCCGCGCTCGCGCTCTCTTTCCTGCTCGGCCTCCAGGTATCGGAGCCCCTGCAGTACCTGCCGTTCGCCCTGAGCCTCGTGCTCTTCGGTCTGCCGCACGGGGCGGTGGACCATCTGGTACCCGCCCGGCTCTCGGGTCGGGAAGCCTCTCTGCGATCGGTGCTCGGCGTCGCGCTCCTCTACCTGGTGCTGGCCGGGCTCTATCTGGCGGTGTGGTTCGCCTCTCCGGTTGCGGCCTTCCTGGTCTTTGTCTCGCTCACCTGGTTCCACTGGGGCCAGGGCGACCTCCACGCCCGGCTCGCGCTCCCTAGCGGGGAGCCCACCCTGGGGGTACCCCCGGCCCTCACGGTGCTGGTGCGGGGCGGCCTGCCGATGCTCGTACCGCTGATCTCCTTTCCGGAGGTCTACCGGGAGGTGGCGCTCGGCATCGTGGGGGTCTTCGGTGCCGGGGAGCTCGGGTGGGCGGCGGTCTTCTTCGAGCCGGTCTTCAGGCTCGCCGCCGGGACAGCATTCCTCTCTCTGGTGGTTGCCGTACTCTACCTGGGCTACCGGCGGGCGGGCTCCGGAGGCGCGTGGCGGACGGACGCGGCGGAGGTGCTCCTGCTCCTCCTCTATTTCTCCGTGGTGCCGCCCGTGCTCGCGGTCGGGCTGTACTTCTGCCTCTGGCACTCTCCTCGGCACGTAGCGCGTCTGATGCTGCTGGAGCGGGAGGGAGCCGCAGCCCTGCGGCGGGGACGCCTCGCTCCGGCCTTGCGGGCCTTCGTCCGGGACGCGGCCCCGCTCACCCTGGCGGCCCTGGCGCTGCTCGCGGGGCTGTACCTCGCCGTGCCGGGGACCGTGGAGGGCTACTCCTCGTTGCTCGGGTTGTACCTGGTCCTGATCTCGGTCCTGACCCTGCCGCACGTGGCGGTCGTCTACCTAATGGACCGCAAGCAGGACGTCTGGCGCGGGGACCGGCCCGCGGGCGGACGGCGCACCCCCGAGATGTTTACTGGCAGGGGAGAGGGGTAAGGAGAACGGGCAACCGGTCGGCTATTCTAAGGAGGCGCAATGGCGCAGCAGGTCAACTCCAGCATCGTGGTAAACGCTCCTCGCGACGAGGTTTTCGACTACTGGCACACCCTGGAGAACTTGCCGAACTTCATGTCGAACATCGACGAGGTAACGGGCATCGCCCCGGGCAAGACCCACTGGAAGGTCCGGGGGCCGCTGGGCACCGAGATGGAGTTCGACGCCGAGACCACCCAGGACGAACGTCCCGAGGCCCTGGCCTGGAACACGGTGAACGGCAACGTACAGAGCTCGGGTCAGGTGAGGTTCCAGGAGCTAGGTCCGGACAAGACCCGGCTCGACGTCACCATGAACTACGGCGACGTGCCCGGCGGCCGCGTAGGAGAGGCGGCTGCCAAGTTCGTCGCCAACCCGAAGGTCATGATGGACCAAGATCTTCAGAACTTCAAAGACATCATGGAAGGTGAGGCGACGCCGGAGGAGGTCCAGCAGCGCCCGTCCGTGGCCGACGCCCAGAGCGGCGCCGTCGCCTTCCTGACCTCTGGTGCGGGCCTGCTACTGCTCGGCGGCGGGATCCTGCTATTCCTTCTCCTCCGGGGCCGCCGGAAGAGCCGCAGGACCCGGATCATCTTCGAGTTCTAGCGACAAGTCGTACAAGAGGCACGAAGAGGCCCGGGCTCCGCTGTGGAGCCCGGGCCTCTTGCTACTCTCTGCTTCTAGCGTCTAGCCGGCGCCGGGCAGCGAGATGTCGCTGAAGATCAGCACCTCGCGCTCGGTGTCGAAGTAGATGATGCCGGTACGCTTGAACAGCTCCATCAGGACGTCCGCGTCCTCGGCCGTCGGGCGTATGGCGTGCTCCTCTGCGCCGTTGTCCAGGATCAACTGGAACGAGAACTTGCCGGGCGCGCCGCGCTCCTGCTCGCTCCAGTTGGAGTGCACCTGCGTTACCTGCCGGACCGTGATCAGGCGTTCCGTCTTGTTCTCTGCCACCGGGAATCCTCTCTGGTAGTGCTGGAAAGCGTGCTCTGCGGGATGCTCTACTCGATCCCGAGGGTGATGTTGCTCGGGATCAGGACCTTGCGCTCCAGGTCGAAGTAGACGCTCTTGCTGGTTTTGAGCAGCTCGAGCTGGACCTTCGTGTCCTGCGCGTCTGGCTGGAGGACGTATTCTTCCGCGCCGTTGTCCAGGATGAGCTGGATGGTGAAGGCTCCAGGCTCTCCGCGGCCCTGCTGGGTCCACGAGGCCTGGACATCGGTGACCTGGCGCACCGTGATCTGCCCCTCCGTGTTCCTCTCTGACATGAACTCTCGCTCCTTCGATCTCCTGCACGGGCTTGCGCCACCCTTTGT
>JACCZN010000228.1 GCA_013695915.1 Rubrobacter sp. | reverse complement strand
CCGCGGACTCGGCGACGGCCTCGTGGGAGACCAGCGCGCTCTCTACCTCCATCGTCGAGATCCTGTGCCCCGAGACGTTCATCACGTCGTCGACGCGGCCCGTGATGGTGTAGTGGCCGTCCTCGTCGCGCTTGGCGCCGTCACCGGCGAAATACACGTCACCGTAGGTCGCCCAGTAGGTGTCGCGGTAGCGCTCGGGGTCCTTGTAGAGGGTCCGGAGCTTGCCGGGCCACGGCCGGGTGACGACCAGGTTGCCCGACCCGGCGCCCTCTACCCGGTTACCCTCCTCGTCGTAGAGGTCAACGAAGATGCCCGGGAAGGGGTAGGAGGCGCTGCCGGGCTTTACGGCCGTGATGCCGGGCAGGGAGGTTATCATGATGCCCCCGGTCTCCGTCTGCCACCAGGTGTCGACTATCGGGCAACGCTCCCTGCCGACGTTCTCGTGGTACCACTCCCAGGCGGCCGGGTTTATGGGCTCCCCGACCGAACCCAGGAGCCGCAGGCTGGAGAGGTCGTGCTTGTCGAGCTCCTCGGTACCCTGCTTCATGAACGCCCGGATGGCGGTCGGCGCGGTGTACAGAATGGTGACGCCGTGACGCTCTATGACGTCCCACCATCTATCGGCTCCCGGGTAGCCCGGCGTCCCCTCGAACATGACCGTGGTCGCACCGCTGACGAGCGGTCCGTAGACGAGGTAAGAGTGCCCCGTTACCCAGCCAACATCCGCCGTGCACCAGTAGACGTCGTCCTCCTCGAGGTCGAAGACCCACTTGGTGGTCGCCTTTAACTGCGTCAGGTAGCCGCCGGAGGTGTGGACGATGCCCTTGGGCTTGCCAGTCGAGCCCGAGCTGTAGAGGATGTAGAGCAGGTCCTCGGAGTCCATCTCCTTAGCCGGGCAGTCGGCCTCCGCGCTCTCCATGAGGTCCTGCCAGTAGCGGTCGCGGCCATCGGTCATCGGTACGTCTTCCCCCGTGCGCTGGACCACGACCACGCTCTCCACCGAGGGCGCGTCCTCCAGGGCCTCGTCGGCGTTCTGCTTGAGGGGCGTGACCTTGCCGCCCCGGGGACCGCCGTCGGCCGTCACGAGGACCTTGGCCTCGGCGTCGTTGGCCCTGTCCCGCAGGCTGCCCGCCGAGAAGGCCCCGAAGACCACCGAGTGCGGAGCCCCTATCCTCGCGCAGGCCAGCATGGTTATGGCGAGCTCCGGTATCATCGGCAGGTAGACTGCGACCCGGTCGCCCTTCTCCACGCCCAGCGACTTCAGTACGTTCGCGAACTTCTCGACCTCGGCGGTCAGCTCGGAGTAGGTGAACTTCTTGCTCTGGCCCGGCTCGTCAGACTCCCACAGGAGCGCCGTCTTGTCGCCCCGGCCCTGCTCGACCTGGTGGTCCAGGCAGTTGTACGCCACGTTCAGCTTGCCGCCGACGAACCACTGCGCCTCCGGCGGGTCCCACCGGAGGACCTCGTCGAAGTCCCGGAACCAGTGCAACTCCCGGGCCCAGCCCGCCCAGAAACCCTCGTAGTCAGCGGCGGCCTTCTCGTACACGGAGGGGTCGCTCACGTTCGCCTGGGCCGTGAAACCCTCCGGCGGCTCGTAGACCTTCTCCTGGGCGCTCTGCTCTTCGCTCATCGGTCTCCTCTCTCTGCTGCTACGGACTTCCGGATAGCGCAGGTGCAGGTCTATACATCACCGCCCGGGTACTCCGGGGGCTGCGTCTCATGCCCGCGGTCCTGAAGCGCACCGCGGGCGTTCTGGGACGTCCCTCGGGCACCGAGGGTCTCGCTTAGTCCTCTTCTGGTCTGTCTCCACCTGCAACGAAGCGGGGGATCCCCTTTCACGCGATCACCCGGCACCACCTGAGCGAAGGTTATCCCCGATGCTTGTCCGGGTCAACCATCGCTCATCCCCTGGAGAGCCGCGCCAGCCGCTTCTGGAACCTCTCCGCAGAGCGGGGGTCGCTGGCGCCGAGCACCTCAACCGCCCGGCGGCAGACCCGGAGAGCCTCTTCCCGCTCGCCCCGGTACTCGTACAGGGTCAGCAGGCGCTCGTAGCAGAAGGTTCCCGCGTGTCCGGCCTCGATGGCGGCGCGGCAGTGGCGGACGAAGCCTTCCAGGTCCTCCGGCTCCCGCCGGTTCTGGAAGTGGGTCTGGGCGAGCGAGACGTGCGCGAGCTGCAGTTCCTCCGGGGTCTGAGCCAGCTCCAGGGCCACGGTCCCGAGCTCCTTCGCGAAGTCCAGGTCCCGCGCGAACCCCGCCTGGGCGCCGGTGGTAGCGAGCATCCCCGACGGCGTGTCCGCGGGGTTGGTCGCCGCGTAGCCTCGCAGCACCGCGGCGACGCCCTCCGGCTCGTCGGGGAGATCCAGCCCCGCGTACCGGGAGAACCGCTCCCGCTGCTCCGCCGGGAGCCCCGCCAGTACCGGGGCGAGATCCTCCCAACCGCTACTCACGTATCCCCCCTCTCGAGTTTCCTCGGCCCCGGTAGGCTCTCCCACGGGAGACGGGCCGTACCCGGCCACCGTGGAGACGCAGGTCCGGCGTGGGCCCTCCGAGGAGCCTGCGGCACGGGAGGCATTCTAACCGCGGAGCCCTCCGCCCGCGAACCCCGGAGGTCTGGTCCCCGTATCCCGCATGCCCTAGACTGGGCCGCGCGATACCGGAGCGTGCGGTCGAGAGAGGAGCTGGGAGGAGCATGGCTGGAATCCTGGAAGGCAAGAAGGTACTGGTCACCGGGGTCCTGGACCGGCGCTCCATCGCCTACTCCGCGGCGCGCCTGGCAGTCGAGCAGGGTGCCGAGATAGCCCTTACCGGCTTCGGTCGGGCGAAAGGCCTCACCGACCGTACCGCGAGACGCCTGGACCCCGAGCCCCCGGTGCTGGAGCTGGACGTGAACAAACCGGAGGACATCTCCGCGGTCGCCAGAGACCTCGAAGAGCGCTGGGGCGAGGTCCACGGCGTCGTCCACGCGGTCGCCTTCGCCCCCGAGGACGCCCTCGGCGGCAACTTCCTGACCGCGGGCTGGGACTCCGTCGGCACGGCGGTACAGACCTCCGCTTACTCGCTCGCGGCCCTCTCCACGGGCCTCATGCACCTGATGAAGCCCGGCGCCTCCGTCGTGGGGCTGGACTTCGACGCCCGCGTCGCCTGGCCCGCCTACGACTGGATGGGCGTCGCCAAGGCGGCGCTGGAGTCCACCTCCCGCTACCTCGCCCGCGACCTGGGCGCCCGCGGCATCCGGGTCAACCTCGTCTCCGCAGGCCCGGTAAAGACCCTCGCGGCCAGGGGCATCAGCGGCTTCGAGGAGATAGAGGGCGAGTGGGTGCGCCAGGCTCCCCTGGGATGGAGTGCCACCGACCCCGAGCCGGTCGGGAAGGCCGTGGTAAGCCTACTCAGCGACTGGTGGCCCGCGACCACCGGGGAGCTGATACACGTAGACGGCGGCTACCACGCCATGGGAGCCCCGATCAAGTAGCGGCGCACCCCGCCCGGGGGTGTCCTAGCTTCGGCGCGCCAGCGAGCCGAACTTGGTGTACTGCTCCAGCCAGGCGAGGTCCACCTTGCCGGTCGGACCGTTGCGGTGCTTGCCCACTATTACCTCCGCTATCCCCTTGTCGTCGGAGTCGGGGTTGTAGTACTCGTCGCGGTAGAGGAACATCACCATGTCCGCGTCCTGCTCGATGGCACCTGAGTTGTGGGTTATCAGCCCGTCTACGTAGAAATTGTGCAGGTCGCCTACGGTGAGATCGTACGTGTTCTCCTCGCCACAGGGCGTCAAGCTTGCGATCTCGTCCCAGGTCACCTCGCTGTGGGCGAGATCTCCCAACCACCCGAGGTCCAGACGCTCGGCCACGGTGGCGGCCGTCGTGCGCGACATCTTCTTTCCTTGCTCGCGCCAGCCAACGTCGGCGTGGGACAGCCCTCCGAGCAACCTCAGTTCGGAGATGCGGGTATTCACGGACAGCGGCAGACGGTCGAGGCTGCCGGCATCGTTCCGTTTCTCGCTCACGAAGGACGAGAGCGCTCTCTCGTGCTTGTTCCCGAGGAAACCTACACGCTCCAGGAACGCACCGACCTCGGAACGCTCCCCTAAGTAGACTATGTAACCTCGCTTGTGCCTGGTTCTGTAACCCGAAGCCGCATGGTCGAGGGTTTGGACGGACGAGCGGATATCGAGCCGGATCAACAACTCCTGCACGTCGCGAGCCAGCCGCTCGCTGATGGTCGCGAGCCGCACGCACGACCGCGAACTCCGAAGTGAGTAGGAGCCGTCGGCGTGAAACAGGCCGCGCAAAACCGCGGCGATGGCCTCGTTGTTCCAGCCGAAGACGCATTCGGGAATATGCTTGTCGCAGCCGGTATGCCCCCACGCTCCCATATCCCGCAGCCAAGACGTGAGCGGGTTCTTGCCGGCACCGCACATCCTGCCCGTAGTGAATATAACCTTCAGAGCCGCAGTCTCTCCCTGGCGTTCGGGTTTGATCGCAGGGTTTAAGCCGAACGCCTCACGGCCGAGCGAGGCCGCGGCATCCGCCTCATCCCTGGTCGCTACCGTGAGAGCAGGGCTACCGCCAAGCCAGCCGTCTCCCAGCAACCATCCGAGGAGTAAGGCCCGGTCGCGCTCCACCGGAGCCGCATTCACCGGCTCGGGTAACCGACGCGGAGCTGCGACGCAATCTCCAGACTGCAAGTCCTCCACCCTGGTCCAGCCGGTATCGAGCATGACCCTGTGGCCTCCGCTCGCTCGCAACACACGTCCCTGCCGAGTGCGGACCTCGTAGATGGTCTTCTTCCCCGTCTCCCAGATATCCGTTACCGGCCGCTTGTGGAGCTTCAGGTCGTGACCCACGCTCCAGACGTTCGGCCTGGTGAGTTGCTTTGCTATGTCCTCCACCCGCATTCGCAGCCCGGTATCCGCATCCGTTATGAGCGCGCTGCCGGGCAGACAATCGCGCAGATCGCTGAGCAACGGGCGCTTGTCGTGGCGTTGCTCCACGGCGCGGGAGAGCTGGGCTATGGCTAGTACCGGCACGTCGAGGTCCCGGGCGAGGACCTTGAGGCCGCGGCTGATCTCGGCTATCTCCTGCTGGCGGTTCTCCGGTCCCCGCCGGTCGCCCGAGTTGACCATGAGCTGCAGGTAGTCTATGACGACCAGCGAGAGCGGGGTGCCGGGGTTGTCGTTCTTGTCCCTCTGGGAGTGCAGCCGGCTCGCCAGCCGCCGGACCTTGGCCCGGATCTCCATGAGCGTCACGCCCGCGGTGTCGTCGATCCAGATGGGGGCCCGGCTCACCTCTGAGACCCCGCGCACGAGCTTCGGCCAGTCCTCGGCCTTTACGTCCCCGCTCCGCAGCGCCTGCGTCGGGATGCGCGTGTACTGGGAGATCAACCGCTGCACCAACTGCTCCTTGCTCATCTCCAGGCTGAAGATCGCCACGGGCAACCCCTCGACCCCCGCCGCGTGCCATATGGCGTTTAACGCGAATGCTGTCTTTCCCATAGCAGGCCGGGCCGCGAGGACTACGAGGTCGCTCTTGTGGAAGCCGGTCGTCAGGCGGTCGAGGTCCTCGAAGCCGGTCTCGACCCCGGTCACCTGGCCGTCGTGCTCGTAGAGGTTCTGTATCATCTCCAGAGCGCTCGGCGCGAGCTCGGAGAGGGGCAAGAGCTGCTCCTGCATGGTCCTGTTAGAGACCCCGTAGATGAGCTGCTCGGCGTTGTCCAGGGTCTGGCCGACGTCCTCGGGCTCGTTGTAGGCGTCCTCCGTGATGCGGCTGCCCGCGTCTATCACGGCCCGCAGCAGCGCCCGGCCCCGAACTATCTCCGCGTACTGCGAGACGTTCGCCGTGGTGGGCACGCTCTCAACGATCTGGAACACGTACGCCCGGCCCCCGACCCGGTCGTACTCGTTCTGGCTCTGCAGGTCGTTGGTGAGCGTGAGCCGGTCTATCGGCTCCCCACGCGCGTAGAGCCGCATCATGGAGCCGTAGATCACCCGGTGCGTCTCGGAGTAGAAGTCCTCCGCCGCGAGCGTCTCCCCGACGACCGAAACGGCGTTCTCCGAGACCAGCATAGCCCCGATCACCGCCCGCTCCGCCTCCAGGTCGTGCGGCGGCACGCGAGCCTCGGCCGATGACCCCGGCCCCGAGACCTCCCTTATCCGTCCCCGACGCTCCATAGAGCTAATATGCAGCAAAAAAGCCCCCGACACAAGGGCCGGGAGCCTCGATAATTAACCCTATATTTCAGGTCTACCCCCTAGCTAAACCTCAGCTTCAGCGCAGCCGTAAAGCTCTCGTTAGAGCTTGGGGACCACGATAACCTTGACGGTAGCCTCTACCTCACCGTGGACCTGAATGGGAACCTGATGGGTACCGAGGGATTTGATCGGCTCCTGGAGCTGTATGCGGCGCCGGTCTACCCGGATGTCGCGAGCCCGTTCGATGGCACCGGCTATGTTGGCGGTGGTGACGGATCCGAAGAGCCGGTCTCCCTCGCCGGTCCGGGCCTCGATGGTTATCACGCTCTTGTTGAGGGTCTGGGCGATCTCCTCCGCCCGCTCGGCCATCCGGCGGTCGCGCTCGGCGGCCTCCTCCATCTGCCGGCGGGCCTCTTCGAGCTTGCCGGGGGTGGCTACCTCCGCGAGGCCCCGGGGCACCAGGAAGTTGCGGACGTATCCCCGGCTGAGATCGACGATGTCGCCCCGCTGGCCGATCTTCTGCACGTCTTCTCTGAGTATTACCTGCATACCGGCCTCCCCTACTTGCCGGCCACGTAGGGCAGCAGGGCCATCTCACGGGCGCGCTTCACGGCGACGGCGACCTCCCTCTGGTGCTGGGGGGTCAGCCCTGTTACCCGGCGGGCCCGGATCTTGCCCCGGTCCGAGATGAAGCGGCGGAGCATGTTGTAGTCCTTGTAGTCTATATAGGTGATGCCCTCCTGGTTGAAGATGTCCGGCTTGCTCTTTACCGGACGCTCCCTGCGCGAGGACGACTTGCTCGGCGCTCTCCTCTTGCCCATTCTCGTAACCTCTCTTTCTCTACGGTCCGGTTACTCGGGGACCTCGGCGGTCTCCGCCATCTCGGCGGAGCGCTGCCCGCTCTGAGCGTAGTCCGGCGGCAGCTTCACGACCATGTGCCGCAGCACGTCGTCGGAGACCCTGAGCATGCGCTTGAGCTCGTTCAGGGTCCGCTCGCCGGCGGTGAACTCCATGACGGCGTAGAAGCCGTCGGTCCGGTTGTCTATCTCGTAGGCCAGCTTCCTGCGGCCCCAGATGTTCCACTCGCCGGCCTCGCCTCCGGTGCGCTGTACCACCGTCCGGAAACGCGCGAGCGTGGACTCGACCTGTTCCTCGTCGAGCTCCGGTATCGCTATAAGCATGGCTTCGTAAGTGTCGATCTTTGCCTCCTCTGGTCTGTTGCAGCTCCCCGGCGCTCGACAGAGACCGCCGGAGGGAGCAGGGGCTCTTATTCGGTTTGCTGAAGCCCGCGAAGTCTACCAGCGGGGGCGGGTAGTTACAAACAGGACCAACCCCCTTCTATATAATCGTGGCATGCCTGGTTCCGACAACGGCGGGATGGCCGTAGAGACGGTGAGCCTGTGGAAGTCGCACGGGCGGGGCTCCACGGCCGTGCGGGCTCTGGAGGACGTGTCTCTGGGCTTCCCGGAGGGCGAGTTCGCGGCGATCATGGGTCCCTCCGGCTCCGGCAAGAGCACCCTGCTCCACATACTCGGCGGCCTCGACCGCCCCTCCTCGGGGAAGGTGATGGTCGGCGGCGCGGACCTCTCCGGGCTCGACGACAAGAGGCTTACGCTGTTGCGGCGGGAGCGCATGGGCTTCGTCTTCCAGTTCTTCAACCTGATACCCACCCTCTCAGCCGAAGAGAACGTGCTGCTCCCCGTCCTCATCTCGGGCCGGAAGCCCGCGGAGTACGCCGGGCGGCTGGAGGAGCTTCTGGGGCTCGTGGGCCTCACCGGCAGGCGCTCCCACCTCCCCGAGGAGCTCTCGGGCGGCGAGCAGCAGCGGGTGGCGATAGCGCGGGCCCTGATCCGGAGCCCGGACATAGTGCTCGCCGACGAGCCGACGGGCAACCTGGACTCCAGGACGGGCGCCGGGGTCCTGGACCTCCTCAAGGAGTCCGCCCTCCGGTACGAGCAGACGATCATCATGGTCACCCACGACGCACGGGCCGCCGCGGCCGCGGACCGCGTGATCTTCCTGTCCGACGGACGGCCCGTGGACGAGTTCCGGGACCCCGACCAGGACGGTATCTTCGAGCGCATAAAGACCCTGGAGGCCACGGGATAGCGGTTACCGGAGACGGAGGGCCGCCGCCGTGAGGCTCCGCAGCTTCTCCGGCCTGAGCCTGCGCAGCCTCGGGGCGCGGCCCCAGCGCACCCTCCTTACGGTCGTCGGCATAGTCCTGGGCGTCGCCATCGTGATGGCGGTCCTGACGCTCTCGGGGTCCATGTCGAGCACCTTCACCGACCTCTTCAGCCGGGCCTACGGCGCGGCGGACCTGACCGTCACCGCCGCTGGCGGTAGCGGCCCGGTAGACGAGACGGTGGTCGAGGAGATCCGGGCCGACCCGGAGGTGGCCTCCGCGGCTCCCCGCCTCTCCCGCGCGGCTTCCCTGGTCCTGGACGGGGTCTCCGAGGATGGCGTACCGGAGGTGGAGAGCCTGCGCCTCTTCGGGGTCCAGCCGGAGACGGCGGACCTCGCGACGGGCTTCGACCTCGAAGAGGGGCGCCTGCCGGAGAGCGGCGCGGAGATCGCCCTGGACTCCGGCGCCGCCGAGAGCGCGGGCCTCTCGCCGGGCGACGAGGTGCGGATAGCGGCGCCCGGGGGCGTAGTGGAGCTCCGGCTGGTGGGCACGCTCCAGATACCGGGCGGCTCGTTCGGGGGCTCGGCCTTCGGGATGGCGCCGCTCCCGTTCGTGCAGGAGGCGTTCGAGCGGCCGAACGAGGTCTCCG
>JACCZN010000226.1 GCA_013695915.1 Rubrobacter sp. | reverse complement strand
TTCTTCACACCGACGGCTTACAGTAGGGCCCAGATAAAGCTTTGAGAGGAGATGAATGATGGTAATAGATGGATTTGGTTCTCCGTGGGTGTTGATCCCCGGCTTGTTCTTCGGCGGCCTTCTGCTTCTCGCGGTCTGGGCCTTCCGTGCCCGGGGCAGTAGCGGGCGGGCGGACTCGGGGGAGGAGATACTGCGAGGCCGTTTCGCCCGGGGCGAGATAGGCGCCGAGGAGTACGAGAGTTCGCTGGAGATTCTGAAAAACGAGCGTAGCACCGTGAAGGGCGGTGCGGCAAAGCCGAAGCTCCTGATGGCCGGGTTGGCCGCGGCGGCGCTGCTCATGGTCGGCGCAGGAGCGGCCTACGCCTCCGGTAGCCAGGAAGATTCCATGATGGGCGGAAACGATGCCGGCTCCGCAACGAACGAAGGCGGCATGGGCTCGATGATGAGCGACGGGGACATGGCCGGGGGCCAGACGGACGGCGGCATGATGAACGGTGGCATGATGGGTGGCGGCATGATGGGCCAAGGGGACATGGCCGGAGGCCAGATGCAGATGATGGGCACCTTCGATGAGGACGAGCCCTTCGACCTGCAGTTCATCGACCAGATGATCGTGCACCACACGGGCGCGATCGTGTCCTCGCAGAACATGATCGCCGATTCCGAGAGGCCAGAGCTCCGGCAACTCGCCGAAGACATCGAGAGGAGCCAGTCCGAGCAGATCGAGCAGATGCAAGAGATGCGCGAGCAGTGGTACCCCGACGCCGAGCGGACGTTCGGGATGATGGATCCGACACAGATGCAGAACATGATGGGCGAGGGACAGATGCAGTCGATGATGGGAGGCTCGATGCAGGAGATGATGGGCGGCGACACGACCGACGCCATGTTCCTCCGGATGATGATCCCACACCACCAGATGGCCGTCGACATGTCCGAGCGGGCCCTCGATGGCGAGGCCGAGAACCCCGAGCTCGAAGAGCTGGCTCAGGTGATCAGGGACGAGCAGGCGGCCGAGATCGAGCTGATGGAGCGGTATCTGGAGGAGATCGAGCAGACGACCGGCAACTAAGCAACCGGTAAGGCGGGCGCCCGCACGGGTGCCCGTGAGTCGAACGAGCCACGAAAGGGAGGCCAGGTATGACGCAGAGAGCGGAGCAGGAGATAAGGGAGAAGGGCTACGTCCATCCGGAGGCGCTGGTGACCACGGAGTGGGTGGCCCAGCACTTCAGCGACCCCGACGTAAGGATAGTGGAGTCTGACGAGGATGTGCTGCTCTACGACGTGGCGCACATACCGAACGCGGTGAAGATCGACTGGGTCGAGGACCTCAACGACCCCCTCACGCGCGACTACCTCGACCCCGAGCGCTTCGCCGCCCTTATGAGCGAGAAGGGTATCTCTCCCGACACGACGGTGGTCTTCTACGGGGACAAGAACAACTGGTGGGCGACCTACGCGCTGTGGGTCTTTCTGCTCTTCGGCCACGAGAACGTGAAGGTGATGGACGGGGGCAGGAAAAAGTGGGAGACAGAAGGCCGGGAGATCACCCAGACAGTGCCCCGGTTCGAGAGGACCGAATACCCTATCCCAAGGCGCGACGACGAGAAGATACGGGCCTTCAAGGCCGACGTGGAGAGGCACCTCAAAGAGCGCAGCAGCGAGTCCGCGCGGATGGTAGACGTGAGGAGTCCCGGCGAGTACTCGGGCGAGCTCCTGCACATGCCGGACTACCCTCAGGAAGGCGCGATGCGGGGCGGGCACATCCCCGGGGCGGCCAACGTGCCGTGGGCACGGGCCGCGAGGGAAGACGGGACCTTCAAGAGCGCCGAGGAGCTGAGGGAGATCTACGAGAAGGAGGCCGGCATCTCCGAGTCGGACGAGGAGGTCATAGCGTACTGCCGGATAGGCGAACGCTCTTCCCACACGTGGTTCGTGCTGAAGTACCTCCTCGGCTACGACAACGTCAAGAACTACGACGGCTCCTGGACCGAGTGGGGCAACGCCGTCCGAGCCCCCATCGAGAGATAGAAGAATGGCACGGATGGAGACTGCCGTCTCCGGATGCGTGGAGGAACGCGGATGAGCTACGACTACGGGTGGTGGCCGCTGGTGGCGCTGCACGTGGCGCTGGCGCTGGCCTTCATGATAGCCTACTTGAGGCCGGCCCGCCCGCGCGAGTGGCGGTCCTTCGGGGTAACGACGGCGTTCGTGGTCGCGCTGTTCACCGAGATGTACGGCTTCCCGCTGACCATCTACCTGCTAACGGCCCTCCTGGGACAGGCTCCGTTCCCGGACCCCTTCTCCCACAGCAGCGGGAACCTCATCGCAAGCCTCCTGGGGCTCGGAGAAGGGTGGGCCGGGTTGTTCATGCTGCTGGGGGGCGTCATCTTCGTGCCGGCCGTCCTGATCGTGGCCTCGTCCTGGCGGAGGGTCCATGCCGCTGACGGCGGACTCGTCACAGACGGACCGTACTCCATGGTGCGTCACCCGCAGTATGCCGGGCTGATGCTCGGGGTGGTAGGGGCGCTGGTCCAGTGGCCCACGCTCATAACCCTTCTAATGGCTCCGGTACTGGTCTTTACCTACTACCGTCTGGCCCGCCGGGAGGAGCGCGAGTTGGAGCGGAAGTTCGGAGAAGAGTATGCCGCCTACCGCACCCGAACACCGATGCTGCTGCCCCGCCGGTCGGCGGGTACGAGTAAAGTGTCCGGACGCGCCGATGCCTCGACGGAGGGCGAGCATCACGGCGGTTGAGCTGACGACCGTACCGATGGTACGTATAAGATAGGAGACGATCGATTGTGATGGGCGGACCTGGCGACATGATGGATGGCACGATGGGCGGGTGGGGCGGTCTCAGCCCCGCGGGAGCCTCGATCAACGTCCTGCTTCTGGTCGGCCTTCTGGCCCTGGTGGCCTGGGCCGTGGTCAGGACGTTCTCCGGCCAGCACGGCGGAGGGGGCGAAGACCGCGAACACCCCAAGGACAACGCCGAAGAGATACTGCGGGGGCGCTTCGCCCGCGGCGAGATAGGCGCCGAGGAGTACGAAGAGTCTCTGGAGACCCTGCGCGAAGAGTCGGCCCAGAGAACCTACGAAGGTTTTGTGCGGGAGGCGAGAAAGCGAGGGTGAAACTAGCCGATTGCAAAGCTCTGTCGTAGAAACTGGAGCAACGTCGACCGGCACAGCACGCCCGATGGAGGCAAGGAGCGAGGGATGAGCAGGCGCACGATCCTGGTGGTAGACGACGAGCCGAAGCTGGTCGAGATGGTGCGCGAGTACCTCGAACACGACGGCTACCGGGTCGAGAGCGCCGCCGACGGGCGGGAGGCCCTCGAACGTTTCCGCCGGGCGAGGCCGGAACTGGTCATACTCGACCTGATGCTGCCGGAGCTGGACGGCTACGAGGTCTGCCGGCGCCTCCGGAGAGAGTCCGAGGTGCCGATCATCATGCTGACCGCGCGGGACCAGGAGCCCGACGAACTGGTCGGGCTGGAGCTGGGAGCCGACGACTACGTCACCAAGCCCTTCAGCCCGCGAACACTCCTGGCCCGCGTCCGCTCCGTGCTGCGGCGGACCACCCTGGCGGAGGAGAGCGAGACACCGCTCGTTTTGGGTCCGCTGCGGGTGGATCCGGCCCGCCACGAGGCTTCCTGGGAGGAGGTGCCGCTTGCGCTGACCTCGACCGAGTTCCGGCTGCTCGCCACGCTCGCCCGGCGACCCCGACGGGTGTTCGGGCGCCTGGAGCTGCTCGAACAGCTCCAGGGCGAGTCCTACGCGGGCTACGAGCGCACCGTAGACGCCCACGTCAAGAACCTGCGAAAGAAGCTCGCCGGGGCGGGAGGCGAGGCGGCCTCCGCCAGCCTCGTCACCGTGCCCGGCGTCGGATACAAGATGGAGGTGTCCGGTGCGTAGCCTGCAATTCAAACTCCTGGGGGCCTTTCTCGCCGTTGTGCTGGTCGCGGTGACGGTACTCGGGCTGCTGGTCGGTCGGGCCACGAGCGGCGCCTTCGGCAACTACCTCGCCGGCCGTGAGACCAGCGAGCTCGGCGAGATGGGCCGCATGATGGACGAGATGATGGGGTCGGCGGCCAGCCAGCAGATGATGGAGCAGATGGTCGGACCCGCCGAGAGGGCGTACCTCTCGGCGGTCGAGAGCGCCCTGTGGCTGGCCGGGGGCCTCGCCGCCCTCGCAGCCATCGCGCTGGGTCTGCTGCTTGCCCGCCGGATCACCGGTCCACTGCGGGACCTGACCTCGGCCGCCCGGCGGATGGCCGACGGAGACTACGACCAGCGGGTCCCGGTTCGCAGCCAGGACGAGCTGGGGGATCTCGCCGCGGCTTTCAACATGATGGCCGAAGCGGTCGGCCACCAGGAGCACCTGCGCCGCAGGATGGCCGCCGACATCGCCCACGAGCTCCGGAACCCGCTCGCGATAGTCCAGGGGAACCTGGAGGCCATGCTCGACGGGATCCGGCCGCTCTCGCGCGATACGGTAGCCGACATCCACGAGGAGACCCGGCTGCTCTCCCGCCTGATCTCTGACCTGCGCGACCTCTCGTTGGCCGAGGCGGGGCAGCTCCCGCTGGAGCGCACGCCCACGGATCTGGGCGCGCTGGCGCGGGCGAGCGCCGGCCGCTTCTCCTCGCAGGCGGAGGAGAAGGGGGTGCACCTGGAGGTCGAGGCCCCGGACGAAGTGCCCGAGGCAGACGTGGACCCGGACCGTATCTCCCAGGTCCTGGGCAACCTGGTGGACAACGCCCTGCGGCACACGTCGCGGGAGGGCGAGGTGACGGTGCGGCTCGAACCGAGTGAGGGACGGGAGACGGTGCGGGTCGCGGTGAGCGATACCGGACCGGGCATCCCGGCGGACCACCTGCCGAACGTCTTCGAGCGATTCTACCGCGCCGACCGGGCGCGGGCGCGCTCGAGCGGGGGGAGCGGGATCGGCCTGGCAGTGGTCAAGCAGCTCGTCGAGGCGCACGGCGGGCGGGTCTGGGCGGAGAGTCCATCCGGAGAAGGGGCGAGCTTCGGGCTCTCCCTCCCCGCCGACAAAACCATCCAAAGCCCGGCCGGCCAACCACGACCGGATGAAGGATTGTCCCAAAACGGACACGACCACCGTACCGGCAAGGCCTGATCGCTCATCTTTATGTATAAGGCTCGCGCTGTGACTGGAGACCTCGTTTGAGCGGCATCATCATCGACATCGATCCCACGATCACGCACCTCGGCCCCTTTATGCTTCGCTGGTACAGCCTCTTCTTCGTAGCAGCCATCGTCGCCGGCGGGTGGCTCGGCCTGCGCGAGGCGCGGCGCAAGGGTCTCGACACGGAGAGGGTGCAGTCGCTCATTTTCTGGTCGGTGCTCGGCGGACTGGTGGGGGCGCGGCTCTTCCACGTGGTCGACCGCCCGTACCTCTATGCGGCCGAGCCGCTGCGCGCGCTCTACATCTGGGAGGGCGGCCTGGCCGTCTACGGCGGGCTCGTCGGTGGCGTGCTCACCGGCCTTATCTACGCGTGGCGAGCCGGGCTTTCGGCCTGGAAGATGGCAGACGCCGCTGCCCCGGGCCTGATCCTGGGCCAGGCGGTCGGGCGGCTGGCCTGCATCCCGAACGGCGACGCGTACGGCGCCCCTACCGACGTTCCCTGGGCTTTCGTCTACACGAACCCCGCGGCCATGGTCCCCACGGAACTACTCGGTACGCCCCTCCATCCCTACCCCGTCTACGAGCTGCTTTTCAACCTGGCGGTGCTGGGGGTCCTCTGGGGGCTGCGAAGCGTCTACAGGGTGGACGGGACATTGTTTCTTACCTACGTCGGCCTCTACGCGGTCGGGCGGTTTTTACTTACCTTCTTCCGGACGGAAGAGGTCTGGTTCTGGGGGCTCCAGGAGGCCCAACTGGTTGCCTTCCTGACGCTGGCGGCCGCTTTGCCGTTCCTGGTCTGGCGGCTGCGAACCGGCGGCGGCAAGCGTGGCCGTTACCTCGATCGGTGGCCGGCGTGATGCCCTGGAAAGAGGGGAGACCGTTGCCGGCAGACCGCCGCCGTTGGAGTAAGAGCAGGGCACGAGCCCTGTAGGTCACAACCATCAGGAGGTTCTACTAGATGAAGATGTTGAAGATGTGCCTGAACTGGAGAGTGCTACTCGGCTTGGGCGCGTTAGGAGTCGGGACTTACGCGGTCGCCCCGGACCTGGCGCTGGCAGTCCTCCCATTCTTGGTGCTGGCTATCTGCCCGCTCTCGATGATGTTCATGATGAAGGGCATGCAAGGGAATGGAGGCGAGGACGAGGGAGAGCAAGCCTCCCAAGAAGCCGGGGCCAGCCTGAACCGCGAGGAGCAACTCGCCCGGCTACAAGCGCAGCAGGAGGCCCTGTCCGACCAGATCTCCGAACTTGAGGGGACCGATTCTCAGACGGTGGTGAACCGCGAGGAACGGTAAGGGGCACCGATAGCCGCCGATTATAAAGCCCGTCTCGCAGACCGGAGTTAAGGCATGGCAGCGATGGCGATAGAGATCAAGGCCGATACTGAAAGGAGAGAAGCTTGAGCGAGAAGACCAAGAAGACGAGCAAGCAGGAGCGGCGTGCCCGGCAGCAACAGCGGCTGGACGCCGAGCTCGCAAGGGGACGGCGGAAGACGCTGCTGATCTGGGGGACGCTCGCAGCCTCTGCGCTCGCGGCGATAGTGGGAGCCTTTGTCTTGCTCTCGGCCGACTCCGGCACGGCCGGGCCGGGCGAGCGTCCGTACGTCGGCGGGGACTTCCACGCGTTGGCGGTGGATCCTGCCAACCCCGAGCGGGTGATGGTCGGCGGCCACGACGGCGCGGCGCTGAGCGAGGACGGCGGGGAGACCTGGCTGCAGATCCCGGACCTGGAGGGCGCCGACCCGATGGGCTGGTCCGTAGACCCGCAGGACCCGCAGAAGATGTACGTCGGCGGCCACCCCGGCTTCTACCGCTCCGAGGACGGCGGCGATAGCTGGGAGCAGGACAACTCGGGACTGCCCGGCACCGACGTGCACGGCCTCGGCATCGACCCGCAGAACCCGGAGACCCTGTACGCCTACATCGTGGGCGAGGGGATCTACCGGAGCCCGGACGCCGCCGGAAGCTGGGAGCTCGTAAACGACGAGAAATCCCTCATGGGGCCGATCCTGGTCGACCCCCGGGACTCTGACACCCTCTACTTGGCCGAGATGGAAGGCGGCTTCCAGCAGAGCACCGACGGTGGAGAGAGCTGGCGGCAGCTCGGTACCGTCCCTGGCGGCATGGTAACGTGGATCTCCCAGGACCGCCAGGCCCCAGACACCTTCTACGCCGCCGCCGGCGAGGTCTCCAAGAGCACCGACGGCGGCGAGAGTTGGCAGCCGACCGGTGGCGGGCTTCCCGGTGGCGTCTCGGTGGTAGCCGTTTCGCCTAGCGACTCGCGGATCGTCTACGCCGGCGTGCTCGACGGCACCGAGGCGCACCTGTTCCGCAGCGAGGACGGCGGCGAAAGCTGGGAGGCCCAGAATTAAGAGGCAGAGTAGTTTGGTAGGACGATCCAGGTTGCGGGGAAAGACTACCCTCTGGTAGCCCGGGTCCGCATCGAATGTTCACCGTTTCTTCACGACTTCTTCACAGAAAGCGGTTACCCTCAACGGGGTCGCTGCTTCGCGATCGGAACAGCGACCCTGGCATCTCCACACAGTAAGGAGGCGAGTTTCGTGAACGACAATCTCAAGGTAATTCTGGGGGTTCTGGGAGGAGTGCTTCTCGTATTGGTTCTCTTTGGGGGCTTCTGGGGCGGCATGGGGCCCATGGGTCAGATGATGCAGGGCGGCATGTGGGGCGGGGGCGTCTTTGGCATGCTGTTCATGCTGCTCTTCTGGGGACTCTTCATAGCCCTGATCGTGGCGCTGGTCGTCTGGATTGTCCGGAGTCTGCGCTAGGGTGCGAGCCATGAGCGATTCCAGACTCTTCAGCAGCTTCTACGACCCCCTCATGGAGCTTCCGGAGAACCTGGGATTAGAGAAGCTCCGCCGGGAGTCTCTTCGGGAGGTGAGGCGAGTGCTCAAGAGCGAGCGGTGGAGCTCCGCCTCCTGGAGCACGTGAGGATGGAGCAGAGACCCGCCGCGTGGTTTCAGGAGAAGGTCCCGCCTGTGTGGAAGCACGTCGCCGGAGGCTGCCACCTCGACCGGGACACCCTGGCGGCGGTTCTGGAGGCCGGGTTCGAAGTGCGGAGGGTAGAACGTCACCTCGACGGGCTGGGACTAAGCATCTTCGCCCGGAATCTCTGAAGGCGCCTTGAAGAACGGGAGTCGACAGCTTGCCCCGGAGAGGCGGGCGGTGGTCCCGCTGGGCCGAGGGTGACAGTGTAGCAAGCGATAGTAGCGACCATTAATACGGAATCCGGTTGACTACTTCGCGGCTTTTGTAGTTCGGGAGTCGGGAGGCGGGAGTCGTATTTGTCTTTTCCGACTCCCGAAGCGAGCGGAGCGACGCGCTTCCCGACTCCCGGGCCCACCAGAGAGGGCATCATTTACCCGGATTCCGTATAAACTCAGAGAAGGGATAGAAAGTGCAAGATATCCAAGAGATCGCACCCGGTATGACGAACGCTTCTTGTCCGCTCGAAGACGTGGGGGCCGCCGCGCAGCCCGAGGCGAAGCACTTCAAACGGCTGGCAGAGGCCGGCTACAAGACCGTTCTCGACCTCCGCATCCGGGAGGAGCCGCGGGGCGTCGACGAGCCGGAGGTGGTCCGCGGAGCGGGCATGGAGTACGTGAACATCCCGGTCTCGCCCGAGACGCTGGGCGACGAAGCGTTCGGCCGAGACGCGTCCCACCCTGGTGCACTGCTCGAGCGGAAACCGGGTGGGAGCTCTCCTGCTTCCCTACCTTATCCTGGAGGAGGGAAAGACGCCCGACGAGGCCTCGGAGATTGCCTCGCGGGTAGGGTTGCAGAGCGATGAGATGGAACGCAAGGTACTCGAATATGCGGAACAGGAGGAACGATAGCTAGAACCGAACGATCGGTACGATCGAAGTCCGGCGGTGGACGCGCCGGATGGAAGCGAAATACTTACCGACCGAGAACGACCGGGGCCCGCGAAATATCGAGCGGCAACCTCCCGCGAACCTTCGGTGACCGAAGAGAAGGAGGAGCGATGGCAAGCAAGGAGACCGAGAAAGATAGCAATCGCGTAGACGGGGGAGAGGAGCCCGGCCGGGAAGAGAAGCGCCGGGAGTACGTATTCGAGCAGTTTCGGGTCCCGCGAGGGTGTCTGGGCTACGTCGTTGCCGACCCCGAGACCAACCTCGCCGCGATAGTGGACCCGGAATTGGAGATGGTCGAGCCGATGCTCGACGCTATCTTCGAGCACGGCCTACGACCGGCCTACATCGTGGATACCCATACCCACGCCGATCACATCTCCGGTGCGCGGGAGTTGAGGTCGAAGACGGTGGCCAGGATAGTGATGCACGAGAAGGCTCCTTCCAGCGCGGTGGATCTACGGGTGGAGGATGGGGACCGGCTGAACCTGGGCAAGCTCTCCATGAAGTTCCTCCACATGCCGGGACACGCCAAGGACCTGATGAGCGTGGTGCTTCCGGACCGGATACTCACCGGTGATGCCTTGCTTATAGGGGCTTGCGGACGTACGGACCTCCTCAACGGCAACGCGACCCAGCAGTACCACACGCTCTACCATATCTTTATGGCCCTGCCGGACGATCTTCTGGTCTATCCCGGCCACGATTACGAGGGGCGCAGCCATTCCACTCTGGGAGATGAGAAAAAGGGCAACCCCAAGATGGGGTACGGATCCGAACAGGAGTTCGTGGAGTTCATGGACTTGATCAACCCCGGGAAGTTAGGTCCGGTGCATCAGCTGGCAGACGCTTTCAAGACGAACATGGCGTAATCCGCATCGCCGTGGCGGAGGGGTCCTCTACCCCACGGTCCGTGGTGCGCTCGGATTCTCCTCAACCGGCCGGGCCTCTAGCTCCGCCGGGGTGCGGTCTCGGGATCGGCCGGCACCGGGCGACGAGAACGCTAGAGCAGAATCAGGCCCATCGGCTCCTCCCCTGCTTCAAGGCTCTGCGAAACCTCGAGCTCTTCCATGTCGACCACGGCGACGGCGTCCTCGCCGGTGACCGCCACGTAGCCGAACCTGCCGTCGGGGCGGAACGAGACGTTGGCGTTGTTCTGGCCGACCTCCAGGCGCTTTATCAGCCTGCCGGTCTCGGGGTCGAGCACTGCCACGTAGCTCTCGTCGGCCATGGAGACGAAGTTGTAGCGGCCGTCCGGTGACCAGGCGGTGGTGACGGGAGAGCCCCCGACCTCCTCGGTGTGCCGGATCTCGAGCGTCCTCGGGTCGAGCACCGCGTTGGAGCCGCCGGCGGTCTGCACGAATACCGCGTCCCCTTCGGGCGAGACGCGGAGCATCCAGGGGCGGCTGCCCTCGGGGAACTCCACCCTCTCGGTGATCTCCAGGGTCTCCGTGTCGAGCTTCGCGACCGTGTCCCCGTCGCGCTCCGGGATGTAGCCGAACCGACCGTCCGGCGAGAGGTCCACATCTCACGGGTAAGGACCGGTCTCCACACGCTCCAAAACCTCCCCCGCAGCCGGGTCGACGACCGCCAGAAAGTCCGAGCCCGCCGAGTTCACAAAGGCCCGGCTGTTGTCGGGGGAGAGGACGAGGCTGTGCCCCGGTCCCTCGCCGCCGACGGGTATCCGCGCCGTGACCTCGAACGTCTCCGGATGGAGGGCGATGGCCTCCACCTCGCCGTCCGGGAAGTCGTAGGTCCAGATGCGCTCCCCGTCGAAGTAGTGCTGCTCGTTGGAGAGCCACCGCACGACCGCGCTCGTCGGCCGGCTGCCGGTGACCCGGTTCTCCCCGGGGTCGAAGAGTGTCACGTCCCGCGACGCGGTGTTAAAGACGATCCCGCGCGTACCCCCGGATCCGGCCTCGCCCGCGGTGCCCGCGGTAGAACCCCCGGTCCCCGTGGTCCCGTCGTCGGGACCGCACCCGGTGAGCAGGAGCCCGGCCAGCGCCCCGCCCGTGAGGCCGAGCATCTTCTTCCGGGAGATCCTCCGCCCGAGAAGGGGGGACGCTACCCGGAGGTCACCTGCAAGGTCGGACAGACCGCCCGACTTGGCGTAGGGGCCTCAGGTGGGCTCCGTGGCGCACCTCGACAGCTTTCCCAGCGCTGTACCGGTCTTGTTTGAGGAAACCTTCATAGTTTGCTCCTTGTGCTTGTTGTCGGAGAACATCGCCGCTTACATTCTCGCAGCGTAACTCCTATTAGAGATGGTACCGTACCGCTCCTCTATGCTGCCGTCCACCTCGGACACTTCGGGAGCTGACAGCCGGTCCGCCTGCAGCCGGATCTGGTGCGAGGGTCCGGCTGAAGGTGTCGGCGATGCGGAACTGCATCAGTCTACCCGAAACACCTTCATCACCTCATCCCCGAGGTGGTTTATGACCTTGACAGCTATGCGGCCGGAGTCGGGTCTGTCGAAGGGGCGGGAGGTGTCGCTGTTCAGGGTGGCCCAGGCGTCCTCGTTGATCTCGGCCTTGAGGGTGGTCTTGAGGGACTTGTACGGGTCGTTGGCGCCGAGGAAGTAGGCGTGGCGGACGAAGAAGCTCTCCTCGTTGTAGTCGGTGTCTATGAACCAGCAGGCGA
>JACCZN010000213.1 GCA_013695915.1 Rubrobacter sp. | reverse complement strand
ACCCCGGCGCCGGTACGGGCCCGGACGGTAGGTGAGATCGGGCGTCTCGTCGAGGCGAACCGGGCACCGCTCGCCCGGCTGGTGACCCGCGAGATCGGCAAGCCCTACACCGAGGCGCTGGGCGAGGTGCAGGAGATCATCGACACCTGCGAGTTCTTCACCGGCGAGGGCCGCCGCCTCTACGGGCAGACGGTGCCTTCCGAGATGCCCGACAAGCAGCTCTTCACCTTCCGCAACCCCGTCGGCGTCGCGGCCATCATCACGGCGGGCAACTTCCCCGTCGCCGTGCCCTCCTGGTACCTGGTCCCCGCCCTCGTCTGCGGCAACGCCGCCGTGTGGAAGCCCGCCGAGTACGCCCCCGCGATAAGCGACGCCCTCGCCCGGCTCTTCCTCCACGGCGGCCTCCCCGACGGCGTCCTGAACGTGGTCCACGCCACCGGGGACGAGACGTTCTCCGGTCTCGAAGCGGCGCTCGGCGCGGGGCTCGTGGACAAGGTCGGCTTTACCGGCTCGCCGGAGGTCGGGCGCAGCATCGGGGAGCTCTGCGGGCGGCACCTGCAGTCGCCGTGCCTGGAGCTTGGGGGCAAGAACCCGCTCGTGGTCCTGCCGGACGCGGACCTAGATCTCGCCGTGGAGGGCGCCCTCTTCTCCGGCTTCGGCACCGCCGGGCAGCGGTGTACCTCCCTCGGCACCGCCATCGTCCACGAGTCCGTCCACGGCGAGTTCCTCTCCCGCTTCGTCCGGGCCGTGGAGGACGCCCCCGTCGGGGACCCCATGCAGGAGGTACTCTACGGGCCGATGATAAGCCAGCGTTTCTACGAGCGGTTCCTGGGCTGGCTCGACCTCGTGGGGGAGCACCACACCGTCCACGGCTCCACGGGGACCGGCAGGATCACGGCCTCCAACCCTCGAAGAGGCTTCGTCGGGGAGCCGGAGACGGGCCTCTACTGCCACCCGACCATCGTGGACGGCGTAACTCCGGAGGATGAGATCTACCGCACGGAGACCTTCGGCCCGATAGTCGGGGTCGCCTCCTTCGCGAGCTTCGACGAGGCCATAGAGCTCTCCAACGGCCACGGCTACGGGCTCTCGGCCGCTATCTACACCACCGACGCCGCCAACGCCCTCCGCTTCAGGGAGCGGAATACCGCCGGAATGCTCTCCGTGAACAACTCCACCTCCGGGGCCGAGGCGCACCTGCCGTTCGGGGGCAACGGCCGCTCGGGGAACGGTGGGCGCCTCTCCGGGATGTGGGTGCTCGACCAGTTCACCCGCTGGCAGTCCGTGAACTGGGACTACGCCGGACGGCTCCAGAAGGCCCAGATGGAGACCGGAGAGCTACCCGCCGACCGGAGCTTCCGCCTGCCGGACTAGCATATCCAATATAATTTCGGGGTATGAGCCTCGAAGAGACCATCGCGAACGCATCTGGCAGGTACCGTACGACCCAGAGCATGGTAGCCGGTGGTCTGCGGGAGGCGATCCTGGAGGGGACGCTGGAGGGCGGGCGTCCGCTGCGCCAGGAGGAGCTGGCAGACCTCTTCGGCGTCAGCCGCATCCCCGTCCGGGAGGCCCTGCGGCAGCTAGAGGGAGAGGGGCTCGTCTCGTTCTACCCGCACCGCGGGGCCGTGGTCTCCCGGCTCTCCTACAAGGAGGTAGAGGAGATCACGGACCTCCGCGTCGCCCTGGAGACGATGGCGATGCGAAAGGCCCTGCCCGCCCTGGGCGAGGAGGAGCTCGAGCGCGCCGAGGAGGTACTGCACGCCATAGACACCGAGAAGGACCTGGTCTCCCGCTGGGGCGAGCTGAACTGGAGGTTCCACGCTACCCTGCTCTACCCCGCGGACCGGCCCCGCCTGCTCTCCCTGGTAAAGACCCAGCACACGGCCTTCGAGCGCTACATCCGCATGCACCTGGCCCTCTCGGACTACGACAAACCCCAGAGAGAGCACTACGAGATGCTCGAAGCCTGCCGCGGCGGCGACACCGAAGCCGTCCTGAACCTCCTGACCCGGCACATAGAAGACATAAGCGAGCTCCTCTTCGAGTACCTGAGAGAGACCCCCGAGCCGGAACAACCAGAGATCAGCTAGACCCGCCCCCGAGACGCCGCCGAAAGTTTCAGCGTACGAACCTTGCGCGTGGATACAATATGCAATACAGTGGAAAGCTGGAGGTTCCGGGCCCGGCAGGTGTATATCGCGGGGCACGGGGTGGTGCATAATGCCGGGAAGTTCGGGGCCGGTGTAGAAGGCGGGGAAGGGAGGCTGCCGTGGAAGCTCAGCCGGAACGGCCAAGAGACTCGTTCGGGACCAAGTTCGGGTTCATCCTGGCGGCCATCGGGTCCGCCATAGGTCTCGGGAACATCTGGCGGTATCCTTACATAGCGTACGAGAACGGCGGTGGGGCCTTTCTCCTGCCGTACCTGATCGCGGTGGTAACGGCGGGCATCCCGGTGCTGATACTCGAGTACTCTCTGGGTAACCGGTGGCGGAGCGCGGCGCCCTTCTCCTACCGGGCGCTCTCGCGGCGGTGGGAGTGGCTCGGGTGGTGGCAGATAGCGGTCTCCTTCATGATCACGACTTACTACATGGTGATTATCGGGTGGGTGTTGAGCTACACCTACTTCTCCATCGGCACCCAGTGGGGCTCGGACCCGGACGGGTTCTTCAACAACGAGTACCTCGGGCTCAGCGAGGGCTTCTGGGACATCGGGGGCATACAGTGGGGGGTGCTGCTAACGCTCCTCATCGCCTGGGGCATCAACTACTGGCTCCTCCGACGCGGCGTGAGCCGGGGCATCGAGGTCGCGGCCAAAATTCTCATACCGACGCTGGCGGTGATGATCCTGATAGTAACTATTCGGGGGCTTACGTTGCCGGGGGCGGTCGAGGGCCTGAACACGCTCCTGACGCCGGACTTCGCGGAGCTTCTGAACCCGGCGGTGTGGGTCGCGGCTTACGGGCAGGTCTTCTTCTCCATCGGGGTGGCGTTCTCTATAATGATCGCCTACGCGAGCTACCTCTCCCGGAGGTCGGACCTCGCGAACAGCGCGTTTATCGTGGCGCTCTCGAACACGGGCTTCGAGTTCATGGCGGCCCTGGGCATCTTCAGCGTCCTGGGCTTCCTCGCCGTCCAGCAGAGTGTAAGCGTGGACGAGGTGGCGACCGAAGGGATCGGGCTCGCCTTTGTTGCCTTCCCGCAGATCATAAACGAGCTTCCAGCACTGAACTCGCTCTTCGGGGTCCTGTTCTTCGGGGCACTGTTCTTTGCCGGGCTGACCTCCTCGCTCTCCATCCTCGAGTGCTGCATCTCGGGAGTGAAAGACAAGTTCAACCTCTCGCGGGCCGGGGCCGTGAACTGGGTCTGCGGCCCGGCGTTCGTGGTCAGCCTGCTCTACGTCACCAACGGCGGGCTCTTCTACCTCGACGTGATAGACCACTTCATGAACAACTACGGCCTCGTGCTCTCGGCGCTCTTCCAGGTCGTGCTCGTGGCCTGGGTCGTGAGGCGGCTCAGGGACCAGCAGGCGTACGTCAACGAGCGGTCGTATATAAGAGCCGGGACCTGGTGGATCGTCTCGCTCGCGGTGATAACTCCCGTGCTCCTTATAGTGGTGACGGCCTTCAACCTCTACGAGGAGCTTACGGTGGCCTACGGGGACTATCCGGTGAGCGGGCTGCTGGTCTTCGGCTGGGGGGTCACGATAGCGGTCATCGTGGCGGCGTTCGTCATGCAGCGGGTACGCTCCCGCGAGGCGCCGCCGGAGGACGCGGAGAGCATTGGTACATCGGGAGCTTCGCAGGGCAGCGTGCAGGCTACGGAGAGGGAGGACACATAGTGAACCCCGGAGCGTGGGTAATGTTCGCCATCGGGGCCATCGGCCTCTGGGGCGGCCTGATCCTGGCTATAAGGAACTACTTCAAGGTGGAGCGCGAGCAGGCACGCCGCGCCGCCGAGGACCGTCCCGAGTAGACCGCGGTGGCAAGAGGACAGTCGGCTTTCCCAGGAGGTCCCCGTGGGGGTTATAGACAAGGCCATAGCCTACTCGGTGCCGGTGGTCCCGCGGCCGATAGTACGCAAGATCTCGAGCCAGTACATCGCGGGCGACACGCTGGAGGAGGCCGTGGAGACGGTCCGGGAGCTGAACCGGCAGGGCTGCGCCGCCACCATAGACCTGCTCGGCGAGACCACGGCCGACAAGGGCGAGGCGCTGAAGAAGCTCCGCTCCTACAAGGAGATACTCGACGTCCTCGAGGAGCACGGCCTCGACTCCGGCGTCTCCGTAAAGCTCACGGGCCTCGGCATAGACCTCGACCGGGAGCTCTGTAGGGAGAACCTGGAGGAGACCCTCGTCTACGCTGCACAGAGGGGCCGTTTCGTGCGCGTGGACATGGAGGACACCCCCTACACGGAGGCCACGCTGGAGATGGTCCACGACGTGCGCGCCCGGCACGAGAACACCGGCGCCGTCATCCAGGCCTGTCTGCGGCGCAGCTTCGAGGACGTCCGGCGCCTCGTGGCGTCCGGCATCTCCGCGAGGCTCTGCAAGGGTATCTACGACGAGCCCCGCGAGCTGGCCTACAAGGACTTCGACACCGTCCGCGAGAACTTCATCATGCTCCTGGAGGAGTTCTTCCGGGGCGGCTGCTACGTCGGCATCGCCACGCACGACGAGTACCTGGTCTGGCACGCCCTGCGCCTCATACACCGCATGGAGGTCCCGAAGGAACGCTACGAGTTCCAGATGCTCCTCGGGGTGGACGAGGAGCTGCGGCGGATACTCGTCGGGGCGGGCCACAAGGTCCGGGTGTACGTGCCGTACGGCGAGGACTGGTACGAGTACTCGACCCGCAGGCTCAAGGAGAACCCGAAGATAGCTGGCTACGTCGCAAGGGACGTCATAAACCGGCTGGCGGCGGCCGTGAAGAGCTAGAAAACAGGGAGAAGAGCATGACGCTTACACCGTACAAGAACGAGCCGTACTACGACCTCTCCGACGAGGCCAACCGCGAGGCGCTGCAGCGGGCGCTCGCGGAGGTGGGGGGGCGACTCGGCAGGAGCTACCCGCTCATCGTCGGGGGCAAGCGGGTAGAGACGGACGGCGAGATCTCCTCCGTGAACCCAGCGAAGCCGGATCAGGTCGTGGGACGCACCGGGCGGGCTACGGAGCGCGAGGCCGACATGGCGCTCGAGACAGCCAAGAGGACCTTCGAGAGCTGGAGCCGGACGGAGCCCACGGCGCGGGCGAGGATACTCTTGCGGGCGTCGGCGATCATGAAGCGGCGCAAGATGGAGTTCATGGCGTGGGAGGTCTACGAGTCCGGCAAGATACCCTCCGAGGCCGACGCCCACGTCTCGGAAGCCATAGACTTCCTGGAGTACTACGCGCGGGAGATGATCCGGCTCAAAGACGGCGTCGGCATCAACGCCATCGCCGGCGAGGAGAGCCAGTACTTCTACCAGCCGATGGGCGTCGGGGTGGTGATAGCGCCGTGGAACTTCCCGTTCGCGATCCTCACGGGCATGTCCGCCGCGGCGATCGTCACCGGCAACACCGTGGTCCTGAAACCCTCGGAGCACACCCCGGTCCTCGGGGCGCTCTACGCGGAGATCATGGAGGACGCGGGGCTCCCCGAGGGTGTGTTGAACTACCTGCCCGGCTACGGCTCGGAGGTCGGGGACTACCTCGTCGGCGACCCGCGCACGCGGTTCATCTCGTTTACCGGCTCGATGCAGACGGGCCTGCGCATAAACGAGCTCGCCGCAAAGCCGAACGGGCAACCCTGGATCAAGAACACCATCATCGAGATGGGCGGCAAGGACGCCATGGTGATAGACGAGTCCGCCGACCTCGACGCCGCGGCGAGAGATATAGTCACGAGCGCCTACGGCTACGGCGGCCAGAAGTGCAGCGCCTGCTCCCGGGCCATCCTGCACGAGGGCGTCTACGACGAAGTGCTGGAACGCGTGGCGGAGGGCGTCCGGTCGCTCCGGGTCGCGGACCCCACCGACCCGGAGACAGACTTCGGACCCGTGGTCAGCGAGGCGCAGTTCGAGAAGGTGACCGGCTACATCGAGGCGGGGCAGGAGGAGGGCGAGCTAGTCGCCGGTGGCGGCTTCGGGGACCCCTCCAGGGGGTACTTCGTCGAGCCGACCGTCTTCCGGGTCGAGGAGGAGGCGCGGGTGGCTCGGGAGGAGATCTTCGGCCCCGTCCTCTCCGTCCTGTGCGCCCGCAGCTTCGAGGACGCCCTGCGCATCGCCAACGACACCCCCTACGGGCTCACGGGCGGGGTCTACTCCCGCAACCGGGACCACCTGGAGACCGCGCGCCGGGAGTTCCAGGCGGGCAACGTCTACTTCAACCGCACCATCACGGGCTCGCTGGTCGGCGTCCACCCGTTCGGCGGCTTCGGCATGAGCGGCACCGACTCCAAGGCCGGCGGCCCCGACTACCTCCCCCTCCACATGCTCCCCCGAACCGTGGTCGAGAGGTTCTAGCGAACGGATACGAGAAAGCCCCCGGAAGATGCTCTCTTCCGGGGGCGGTAATGTTGCCTGTGCGGTGCTTACTAGACCGCGACGCTACCGGGGACGGACAGCTCTTGGCCCGGCAGGATGAGGCTCGGGTCGGCGATGCTGTTGGCCGCGGCCAGCTCATCGACCGAGACGCCGAACTCGGCGGCGATGCCGGAGAGCGTGTCGCCGTCCTGCACGGTGTAGGCCTCGCCACCCTCGAAGGAGGCGCCCGTGGAGACCGGCTCGACCTGCGGCTCCGCGGCGGCCTCCGAGCCACCGACCTGCATATCTACGGTGTCCACGCCGACGCCGGTAAGGCCGACAGCCTCAGCGGCACCCTGCGAGAGGTCCAGGTCCGCGCCGTTGGCGTACGGCCCCCGGTCGTTGATCACGACGTCTACGCAGCCGTTGTAGCAGACCGTAGCCTCGGTGCCGAGCGGTAGCGTCCGGTGCGCCGCCGTGTGACCGGCCGGATCGAAGATCTCGCCGCTGGCCGTCGGGCTACCCTCGAAACCAGGACCGTACCAGCTCGATACTACCGGCTCGGCCTCGGCCTCCTGTGCCGCAAACGTCAACGAAAATGCCAGGGTGCCGGCTACCGCCGCCCCCTTGAGAAAAGACTTCATGGAGCCCCCTCCAGATTGCTTTCTTGTAACACCGAAGAAGCTAACATAGCCAGAAGGAGTTTCAAAGAGTCACAAGTTGTTTCTATATCCGCAGAAGTGATCGAACTCACACGTGGCTCGCTGGCCCAGAGGAGGGGAGCCTTATGAATAGGGCTCGTGTGCTGGGGGACGCTGTCCGGGTATGTAAAATCCGGGACACTGTGGACTCCGGAGGATACAAGGTCTCTCCCTGGCGGGGGTTGTGGTTCGTGCTGGCCGTCTACGCGGCGAGCCGGTTGTTCTATCTCGCGGCGGGCACGGTGCTCGTGGGTGTAGTGCCCATAGGCTCTTTTCAGCAGCAGACCGAGGACGTTCCGTTCGGCACTATAAACCTGTGGGGGCACTGGGACGGGGAGCACTACGCGAGGCTGGCCTCGAACGGTTACCTGGAGCCCCCGAACAACGTGTCGCCGGCCTTCTTCCCGCTGTACCCGCTCCTCATACGGTCCTTTGCGGAGCTGTTCGGGGGGCCGGTATCCCTGGGGGCTTTGTCTCTGTGGGGCGTCCTGATCTCGCTCGCCGTCCTGCCCCTCGCGTTCTACTTCGTGTACCGCATAACGGAGGACGGGTGGGGAACGCGGGCCGCGCAGGGGGCCGTCCTGGCGCTCGCCTTCTTCCCGACGAGCTTCTTCCTGAACGCCGCCTACACCGAGAGCCTCTTCCTCGCGCTCTCCGCCGGTGCCCTGTGGGCCGCCCGGGTGCGGCGAGACCTCCTGCTGGCCGCGCTCTTCGCGGGGCTCGCCACCGCCACGCGCAACGTCGGGGTCTTCCTCTTCCTGCCGCTGGCCTACGAGTGGCTGCGGAACGCCGGGGAGTACCGGTGGCGGGGGCTGTACCTGGCGCTGGCGCCCTCGGGGCTCGTGGCTTACATGGGCTACCTGTGGTACCGCTTCGGGGACCCGCTGCTGTTCTACACCGATCAGGCCGACTGGGGGAGGGAGGCCACGAGCCCCCTGGCCACGATGGAGAACATCTGGAGCCGGGCGCACGGGGGGGTGGAGCGGGTGCTAGAGCCCGGAGCCTTCGTCGGTACGCCGTACCCCGGGCGGCTGATGCTCTACCTCGACGCCCTGCTGAACACCTACAACCTCCTCTTCCTGCTCCTCGCGGTCGGGCTCGTGGTGCTCGGGGCGGCCGTCTGGCGGGTGCTGCCGCTCGGGCTCGCCGGTTACGCCCTGCTGCTCACCGTCGCGCCGGCCTTCTTCGGCACGGAGTCCGTGCCGCTCATGGGGATGCCCCGCTACGTGCTGGTCGCCTTCCCGCTGTTCATCGTGCTCGGGGTGCTCCTCGGCGACCGCCGCCTGCTGGCCGGCTGGGTGGCGGCGAGCGCGGCGCTCTCCCTGGTCTTCGTCTCGCTCTTCGTGGGGTGGTGGTTCGTGGCCTGAGAGGGCCCCGGCCCCTATACTCTGGGCTTCCGCCACGAGACTAGCCGAAAGAGGAGACGACCCAATGGCCTACGACTTCGCGCGGTACCTCAAGATCCGGAGCGCCTTCGGCGCCACCTGGTCCCCCGACGGCCGCCGCCTCGCGTTCCTCACCGACATAACCGGCGTGCCGCAGGTCTGGGAGCTACCGGCGGGCGGGGGATGGCCGGACCAGCTCACCTTCTACGAGGAGCGGGTCTCCGATGTCGAGTACTCCCCCACGGAGGACCGGCTCATCTTCAGCATGGACGCCGGCGGCAACGAGCGGGCCCAGATCTTCCTCCTTGAAAACGGCGATGCCCTGGACCTCACCCGCGACCCGGACGCCATCCACTACTCCGGCGGCTTCGCCCCCGACGGTTCCCGCATAGCCTTTACCGCCACCCGCCGCAACGGCACGGACTTCGACGTGTTCGTTCAGGACCTCCCCGAAGGAGGTGCCGCCCCGCCCGAGCCCCGGACCGTGTGGGAGGTCTCCGGGTACCATACCGTCTCCGCCTGGTCCCCCGACGGTACGTCCCTCGTCGTCTCCCGCCACCGCTCCAACCTCGACAACAACCTCTACCGGCTGGAGCTCGCGACCGGCGACGCCACGCTCCTCACCCCGCACGAGGGCGATGCGCGGTTCTCCGGGGTCCGGGTCACGCCGGACGGCGGCAGCCTCTACCTCGCCACCGACCGGGACGGGGACTTCATGCGCCTCGCGCGGATGGACCTCTCCACGCTGGATCTGGAGTACCTCACCCCCGACGACTGGGACGTCGAGGAGGTCGAGCTCTCCCGCGACGGCCGGTACCTCCTGGCGAGCCGCAACGTCGACGGCTACTCGGACCTCGTGCTCTTCTCTGGCCAGGGGCGGCGAATACCGGGTCCGCAGCTCCCGCAAGGGATACACGGTGGCTACACGTTCTCCCCGGACTCTGGGAGCGTAGCGTTCACCCTCACCGGCCCGGACCGCAACCCCGACGTCTGGACCCTGGAGCTACCGGACGGCGAGCCGCGACGCGTGACGCGCTCCTCGACCGCCGGCATCCCCCGCGAGACCTTCCGCCGCCCGCGCGTCATCCGCTACCCGACCTTCGACGGCCGTGAGATACCGGCTCTCTTCTACACCCCGGACAGAGAAGGCGCCCCCGTGGTCATAAACGTCCACGGCGGCCCCGAGGCCCAGTCCAGGCCGCAATTCGGCCCCGTCGGACAGTACCTCCTCGACCGGGGCTACGCCGTCTTCGCCCCCAACGTGCGAGGCTCGACCGGCTACGGCAAGGCCTTCACCCACCTCGACGACGTGGAGCTCCGCCCCGACTCCGTAAAGGACCTCGCCCACGCCGCGGGCTGGCTCCGGGAGCAAGGACACGAGCGCATCGCCGTCATGGGCGGCTCCTACGGCGGGTTCATGGTCCTCGCCGCCCTCACCGAGTACCCGGAGCTCTGGACCGCCGGGGTGGACATCGTCGGCATCGCCAACATGGTCACCTTCCTGGAGAACACCGGCAGCTACCG
>JACCZN010000034.1 GCA_013695915.1 Rubrobacter sp. | reverse complement strand
GAGACCTCCGGCACGGGCGTCTCGAGCGAGGAGCCGGACGAGCACCCTCCGGAGAGCGACGAGGGCTCGGAGGAGGTCGCCCGGGAGCCCGCGGAGCCTGAAGCGCCCGTGGAAGAGAAGGAGCCGGAGACCTCCGCGGCGGCGGCCGCGCACCGTCACCTGGCGTCGGAGCTTCCGGGCGTCGCCCCCGAAGACCTGCTCGGTGTCTACCAGAGCCCGCTGGAGCCCTCGTGGGCCTCGGTCCGTCTCTCGGCGCCCGGGAGGGAGGGTTCCCCGTACGTCGTCTACCTGGAGCGGGAGGACGAGGGGTGGGAGGCTCGCCGCTCGATCCTGGCCGACGCCCCGGACTACCCGGAGCGCGCCGAGCCCGCGCTGGAAGGCGTCCCTGCCACCCTCGTAGACCTCCTCTACCCGACTCCGCCCGAGGTCCTCCCCACGAGCCCGGAGGAGGGCGCGGAGCTGGTGATAGACCAGGACGCCGCTCTGAGAGACGAGTGGGCGCCAGCGGCGGAGGAGGTCTCCGGGGACCATGCACAGGTCCGCATCGAGAGGGAAGACGACCCGGAGGAGTACACGAACGTCTACCTGGCCCGCGACACCGGGACGGGAGGCTGGTCCGCGCGGTCCGTGGGAAGGGACCTGGAGCCCCAGGACCTCCCCGGCTTCCCCGAGGAACTTGGTGGGGGCGGCTCTCTGCCGGAGGTCGGTCCTGCCGAGGTACCGCCGCCCGAGCCCGTCATGGACGGGGTGCCCGAGGACCGGAGCGAGCGGGTCGAGGAGTCCCTCGACGGCATCCGGGAGGTAGTAGAAGGATACGAGGGGGTGGTCGGGGTCCACGTCCGGGACCTGGAGGGTGGCTGGAGCTACGGGATGCGCCAGGAGGAGGAGTTCTTCGGCGCCTCTGTGGTAAAGGTGCCCATAATGGCCGCCATATACAGGAAGGTAGAGAGTGGCGAGCTCTCCTACGGAGAGACCTTCGAGGTCACGGACGAGGACTACGCGGGCGGAGCCGGTGGTCTGCAGTGGCAGGACACGGGCACCCGGCACACGCTGGAGGATTACCTCTGGCTTATGATGACGCAGTCCGACAACGTGGCGACCAACGTGCTGCTCCGGCTGGCCGGTGGTCCCGACTCCGTGAACGAGGTCTCCCGCGAGCTGGGCGCGGAGGATACCGTACTGCGCGGCAAGGTAACCGACCAGCGGGCCGCCGTCCCCAGCCTCGACAACCAGACCACCCCGCTCGACATGGCCCGGATGCTGGAGCGCATCCGGGCCGGGGAGGTAGCCGGTCCCGAGAGGACGGAGGACATGGTCGGCTTTCTCTACCAGAACAACGTCGAGTTCTGGGTAGAGGCCGGGGTGCCGCCCGAGGTCGGCGTCGCCAACAAGGGAGGCTGGATCGACGGTGTCTACAACGACGCCGCCATCGTCGAGTACGAGGAAGGACCGTACATCATCACCGTGTTCTCCAAGTACGGTCCCTTCGAGGTCTCGCTGGGCGAGCCCGTACTGCAGGAGATCTCGCGTGAGGTCTGGAAGGCCCAGAAGGAGCCCGGTGAAGATGAAGACTAGAGAGCTCTTCCAGGTGCCGGGCACCCGGTTCCCGCCGCCGGGAAGACCACGAAAACCGTCTTTGTCGAGGTTTGTTGTGGTGCTCGGAACGGATTGTAGCTAGAATGTAGCGGTTGTCTGGAGCCAGAGAGGGAGCGCAAAGCTCATGATGAATAAGTATCGTCTTATGTCCCCCGGTCCGACACCCATACCGCCGGAGGTCTCTGCGGCGGGGGCGCTGCCCATAATCCACCACCGCACGCCGGAGTTCGGCGAGGTCTTCACCCGGGTCAACGAGAACCTGAAGCGGGTCTTCCTTACGGAGAACGACATCTTCACCTACGCCGCGAGCGGCACCGGCGCCTTCGAGGGGGCGGTGCAGAACCTCTTCTCGCCTGGTGACAAGGTGCTCGTGGTCAACAACGGCAACTTCGGCAACCGGTGGGTCAAGATGAGCCAGGCGTTCGGTCTGGAGGTCACGGAGCTAAAGTACGACTGGGGCCAGAAGGCCGACAACGACGAGGTCGCCGAGGCTCTCTCCAGGGAGCCCGGGATCAAGGCCGCCATGTGCACCCTGTCGGAGACCTCGACCGGTACGGTCAACGACATAGAGGGGTTCGCAAAGGCTACGGAGAACGTCCTGACCATCGTGGACGCCGTCTCCGGGCTCGGGGCCTGCACCCTGAGGACCGACGACTGGGGCGTTGACGTGGTCGTCGCGGGCTCGCAGAAGGCGCTTATGACGCCCCCGGGCCTCGGGATGGTCAGCGTGAACGAGCGGGCCTGGAAGGCGCACGAGGACTCCCGGATGCCGCGGTACTACTTTGACTGGACGGCGGCCAGGAAGGCCTACGCCAAGATGCCGCCCCAGACGCCGTGGACCCCGGCGGTCAGCGTCATCATCCAGCTCGACATCGCCCTCAAGCAGATCATAGACGAGGGCATCGAGAACGTCTTCGAGCGCCACACCCTGCTCGGCCGCGCCTCGCGCGAGGGTATAAAGGGCATGGGCCTCTCCCTCTTCGGCCCGGACGAGGACCTGAACTCGGCCGTCACCGCGGCCTGGGTGCCGGAGGGCGTGGACGGCAAGCAGCTCGTGCGGGCCATGTTCCAGGAGCACGGCATACAGGTCGCTGGCGGGCAGGCGGATATGGAGGGCAGGATCTTCCGCATCGGTCACTGCGGGTACTTCGACTCCTACGACATCATCTCGACC
The DNA here is from genome assembly GCA_013695915.1 of Rubrobacter sp. Classification (GTDB taxonomy): domain Bacteria; phylum Actinomycetota; class Rubrobacteria; order Rubrobacterales; family Rubrobacteraceae; genus Rubrobacter_A. The sequence continues at coordinate 19,648 of JACCZN010000034.1, read as the reverse complement.
ATCGCTGCCGCAGAGCTCGCGCTGGAGGGCCTCGGCCACCCCGTCGAGCTCGGCAAGGGCGTCGGTGCGGCGCAGCGCGTGTTCGCCAGGAGCGGGGTGACGGCTTGAAGATCCTCATAACAGAGGCTCTGGCCGAGTCCGGTGTAGAGCTCCTCAAGGAGGAGTTCGAGGTAGACGTGCTCCTCGGGCTCTCTCCCGAGGAGCTGGTCGAGAAGATAGGGTCCTACGACGGCCTCATCATCCGGAGCGCCACACAGGTGACCTCTGAGGTCATAGAGGCTGCGGACAGCCTCAAGGCCATCGGGCGGGCCGGCATCGGGGTCGACAACATAGATGTAGAGGCGGCCTCCAGGCGGGGCATCCTCGTAGCCAATGCCCCGGAGAGCAACACCATAGCCGCCGCCGAGCACACTTTAGGCTTGATGCTCGCGGCGGCCCGCCACATCCCCGCCGCGGACAGCTCGCTGCGCAACGGGGAGTGGAAGCGGAGCTCGTTCAAGGGTGTGGAGGTCGCGGAGAAGACGCTCGGCCTCGTGGGCCTCGGACACGTCGGGGCCATCGTGGCCCGCGGCGCTCTCGGTATGGGTATGAAGGTCCTCGCCTACGATCCGTACCTCTCCGAGGACAAGATGCGCTCCATGAACGTGCGGCGGGCGCAGAGCGTCGAGGAGGTGCTGGAGGGATCTGACTTCATCTCGCTGCACGTGCCACGGACCCCGCAGACCACCGGCATGATCGACGAGGGCGCTCTGGAGCGGATGAAGCCCTCCGCCTACCTCGTAAACGTGGCGCGCGGCGGCATCGTGGACGAGACCGCCCTCTACAACGCGTTGAAGGAGGGTGTGATCTCGGGCGCCGCCCTCGACGTGTACAGCGAGGAGCCGACGACGGACTCTCCCCTCTTCGGCCTCCCGAACGTGGTCGTCACGCCCCACCTCGGGGCCAGCACGGTCGAGGCCCAGGACCGGGCCGGTACGACCGCCGCCGAGCAGGTGGCGACGGCCCTGCGCGGACAGGTACCCTTCCACGCCATAAACGCGCCGGTACCCTCCGGCGAGGGCGCGGACTTCGTCGCACAGTTCTCCGGGCTCTGCGAGGCCCTGGGCTCCCTGCTCTACCAGCTCACCGACCGTCCCGGCGACTCCCTGAGGATCGAGTACCGCGGCGAGATCTCCGACTACGACACCCGGCTGCTCGACGTCTCGGCCCAGAAGGGGCTCCTCGCGCCGATGGTCCACGAGCCGCTGAACTTCGTGAACACCCCGACGCTCGCCAGGGGCCGGGGCCTCAAGGTAGAGACCTCCAAGACCCGGGAGAGCGCGGACTACACGAGCCTCGTCACCCTGCGGCTCACCGGGGAGGCGGGGGAGAGCGCCGTGAGCGGCACCCTGGTCGGTACCCGGATGCAGCCCCGGATCATCGAGGCCATGGGCTTCAACCTCGACATAGTCCCCGAGAAGCACCTGCTCTTCATCCTGAACAAGGACACGCCCGGCATGATCGGGCGCATCGGTACCATCCTCGGGGAGCACGGCGTAAACATCGGTAACATGGCCGTGGGCCGGAACGAGCCACACTCCCGGGCGGCGATGGCCTTCACCGTCGACGACCCCGTCCCCGAAGAGGTCCTGAAGAACCTGCGGGAGATACCGGGCTTCACCAACGCCCGGGCCATCACCCTCTGACCCGCGAGGTCACCAGCCCCCGGACCCGCTCCAGGTCCGGGGGCTCGTCGCGGGCCAGTCCTCCGACACTGCTCCAGAGGGTAGAATCAAGGTAGTACCCCGACGGCGAAGGAGCATGACATGACGGAGCTAGAAGAGATACTCGCGCGGTACCGGCCCTACAGCCCGGTACTCAAGCCGGGGGATAAAGCCCCGTTCTCCGGGACCTACATGTGCGACCGGGGCACGATGCTCCCCCCCGTAAGCGCGCAGGTCTCCAAAGGAGAGGAGATGCCGGAGGCCGAAGGGCTCGGCGAGCACACCCGCTGGCGCCAGACCAACGCCCAGTCGTAGCACCTCAGCGCCTGGAGCGTTGCTCCCGAATCCCCTCTGTCTGAGTCTGTATCCGAAACCCTGGTATGTTCGCCGTACCGGGCCAACTCCACTCGCAGCGTGAACGTATAACCGGGCGCCGTTCGGGACAACGGACGGGGACACTCTTCGTACAAGAGAGCGCCGGAGGAATCATCCTCCGGCGCTCCGGGAGCGCCCCGCGAGGAGTGCGTGGCTACGGTGAAGGCTCTACTCCGTGTCGTAGGAGAGGTTGGGGGCGAGCCACTTCTCGGCCTCTTGCACGTCCATGCCCTTGCGTTCGGCGTACTCGGTGGCCTGGTCCCGGCCAATCTCGCCGAGGCCGAAGTACTTGGAGTCCGGGTGGGCGAAGTAGTAGCCGCTGACGGCCGAGGGGGGCATCATGGCGCAGCTCTCCGTGAGGGAGATTCCGGCTTTCTCTTCCACGTCCAGTAGCTCCCAGAGGGTGCGCTTCTCGGTGTGCTCCGGGCAGGCCGGGTAGCCGGGGGCCGGGCGAATGCCGGTGTACTCCTCTTTTATGAGGTCTTCAGGGTCCAGCGCCTCATCGGGGACGTAGCCCCAGAACTCCTTGCGGACGCGCTCGTGCAGCAGCTCGGCGAACGCCTCGGCGAGCCGGTCGGCCAGCGCCTTGACCATGATGGAGCTGTAGATGTCCTGCTCCTCGTGCTCGAACTTGCGCGCCACCTCCTCCGCGCCGAGCCCGGCCGTGACGGCGAAGAGGCCCATGTAGTCCTCGAGCCCGGTCTCCTTCGGGGCCACGAAGTCCACCAGGGACTGGTTCGGGCGGCCCGGCGGCTTCTCCTTCTGCTGGCGCAGGAAGCGGAAGGTCTTGAGGACCTCGGTGCGGGACTCGTCGGTGTAGACCTCGACGTCGTCGTTGGGCAGGGCGTTGGCCGGGAAGAGGCCGCAGACCGCCCGGGCCTCCAGCCAGCGCTCCTCTATTACGCGGTCCAGGAGCTCCTGGGCGTCGTCGAAGAGCTTGAGGGCCTCCGCGCCCTTCTCCGGGTCGTCGAAGATCTTGGGGTAGCTGCCTTTCATCTGCCAGGAGTGGAAGAACGGGGTCCAGTCTATGTAGGCCCGTATCTCCTCCAGCGGGTAGTCCTCGAAGGTCTTGACCCCGGTGAAGTTCGGCTTGGGTGGGACGTAGCCGTCCCACTCTATCTCCGTCTTCTTGGCCCGCGCCTTCTCGAGGGCGGTGATCTTGGTGCGTGAGCGGCGTCCGGCGTGCTTCTCGCGCACCTGCTCGTAGTCGGCGGCGATCTGCTCGGCGTACTGCTCCCGCTTCTCCTCGCTCACCAGGTTCTGTACGACGCCGACGGCCCTCGATGCGTCCTTGACGTGGATGGTGGGCTGCTCGTAGCCCGGCGCTATCTTGACCGCCGTGTGCGTCTGGGAGGTCGTGGCCCCCCCGATGAGGAGCGGCACCGTGAAGCCCTCCCGCTGGAGCTCCTTTGCGTTGTGGACCATCTCGTCCAGGGACGGCGTGATCAGGCCCGAGAGCCCGATGATGTCCCCGCCCTTCTCCTTTGCGACCTCGACTATCTTGGCCGCCGGGACCATCACCCCGAGGTCTATGACCTCGAAGTTGTTGCACTGCAGGACGACGCCCACGATGTTCTTGCCGATGTCGTGCACGTCGCCCTTCACGGTCGCCATGATGACCGTGCCGTTGGTCTTCTGGACGCCGCCCTTCTCCGCCTCTATGTACGGTATCAGGTAGGCCACGGCTCGCTTCATGACGCGGGCGCTCTTGACGACCTGCGGCAGGAACATCTTGCCTGCCCCGAACAGGTCCCCGACGACGTTCATCCCGTCCATTAGGGGACCCTCTATGACCTCTATTGGGTGGTCGAAGGCCTGGCGCGCGTCCTCGGCGTCCTCCTCGACGTACTCGGCGATGCCCTTTACCAGTGAGTGCTCCAGCCGCTTCTCGACCGGCCACGACCGCCACTCGAGGTCCTTCTCGTTCGCGGAGACCTCGCCCTGGCCCCGGTACTGCTCGGCGAGGTCCAGGAGGCGCTCGGTGGAGTCCGACCGGCGGTTCAGCACCACGTCCTCGACGGCCTCCTTGAGGTCCTCGTCCAGCGTGTCGTAGACCGCGAGCTGGCCCGCGTTCACGATGCCCATCGTGAGGCCGTTGTTTATGGCGTGGTAGAGAAAGACAGCGTGTATCGCCTCACGGACCGGGTCGTTGCCCCGGAAGGAGAACGAGACGTTCGAGATACCACCGGAGGTCTTGGCGTGGGGGAGGCTCTGGTGGATCTCACCGACCGCCTCTATATAGTCCACGCCGTAGTTGTCGTGCTCCTCGATGCCGGTGGCGATGGCGAAGACGTTCGGGTCGAAGACGATGTCCTCGGCCGGGAAGCCTATCTCCTCCGTGAGTATCCTGTAGGCGCGGGTGGAGATCTCGACCTTCCGCTCCTTGGTGTCGGCCTGGCCCTCCTCGTCGAAGGCCATCACGACCACGGCCGCGCCGTACCGTTTCAGGAGCTTCGCCTGCTCGGTGAACTGCTCCTCGCCCTCCTTGAGGCTGATGGAGTTCACCAGCGCCTTGCCCTGCACGCGCTTGAGCCCGGTCTCGATAATGGACCACTTGGAGGAGTCGATCATCACGGGCACGCGCGAGATGTCCGGCTCGGAGGCGACGAGGTTCAGGAAGGTCCCCATCGCCTCTTCGCCCTCCAGCATCCCTTCGTCCATGTTGATGTCTACGACCTGGGCGCCGTTCTCCACCTGCTCCCGGGCCACCTCCAGCGCCGTCTCGTAGTCCTCCGAGAGGATCAGGTCCTTAAAGCGCCGCGAGCCGGTGACGTTGGTCCTCTCGCCGACGTTCACGAAGAGGGAGTCCGGGCCTATGTTGTACGGCTCCAGCCCCGAGAGTCGCAGCCTGGGCTCTACCTCCGGTATCTCGCGCGGCGGGTGGTCGGCGACGGCCTCGGCAAAGGCCCGGATGTGATCCGGGGTCGTGCCGCAGCAGCCGCCGACGATGTTCAGCCAGCCGTTGGCGGCCCACTCCCCGATCTCCGCCGCCATGTCCTCGGGGCTCTCGTCGTACTCGCCGAACTCGTTGGGCAGACCGGCGTTCGGGTAGGCGCTCACGTGCGTGTCGGCTATGCCGGAGAGCTCCTCCATGTACTGCCGGAGCTCCTTGGGACCGAGGGCGCAGTTCAGCCCGACGCTTATTGGCTCGGCGTGGCGCACGGAGTTCCAGAAGGCCTCCGTCACCTGCCCCGAGAGGGTACGCCCTGAGGCGTCGGTGATGGTGCCCGAGATCATGATGGGCACCTCTACTCCCTCTTCCTCGAGGTACTCCTGCACCCCGAAGATTGCGGCCTTGGCGTTCAGGGTGTCGAAGATGGTCTCTATGAGTAGGAGGTCCGCGCCGCCCTCAACGAGGCCCTTCGCTGCCTCCTTGTAAGCGGCAGCCAGCTCGTCGAAGGTTACGTTCCTCTTGCCGGGGTCGTTGACGTCCGGGGAGATGGAGGCGGTGCGGTTGGTCGGGCCGAGCGCCCCCGCCACGAAGCGCGGGCTTTCGGGCGTCTTCTCCACGTATCCGTCTGCCGCCTCGCGGGCGATGCGGGCCGCCTCGTAGTTCAGCTCGTAGGCGAGGTCCTCCATGTGGTAGTCGGCCTGGGCGATGGAGGTCGAGGAGAACGTGTTCGTCTCCAGGATGTCCGCGCCAGCATCCAGCACCGCGTCGTGGATGGCGCGGATGATCTTGGGCTGGGTTATGGAGAGCAGGTCGTTGTTGCCCTGGAGCTCTCCCGGGTGGTCCTTGAAGCGCTCCGCCCGGTAGTCCTTATCCTCCAGGTCGTAGCTCTGTATCATGGTGCCCATCGCGCAGTCCAGGAGGAGGATGCGCTGTTTTAGCTGAGCCCGGAACTCTCCGAGACGGGCCTCCCTCTCTTCTCTTACCGTGTCTTTGAGAACCATAAGCCTCTCCTGTGTAGTGGTCGGTCGTCGGGTCTACGAGCCGTTCAGCTCAGCCCCGGCGAGTCGGGTGCCCTCGACCAGGTTTTTGAGCTTCTCATAGGAGACCTCCCAAGTGTGGAACGATACGAGCCTCTTCCGCCGATCACCAGTCTGGCTGCGGGCATACGCCTCAACCTCCTCTCAGCATCCGGGCCGCGGCCCCGAGCCTGAGGACCTTCTCCCGCGCTACCTCTCGCGGCAAGGACCGCAGGTCGCCGTTCGGCACGAGGTGCAGGTCCGCTGCCTCCTCGAACTCCTCCATGAGCCTGCGCCCGAGGTCAGCCATCTGCCGGGGTTCCTCCAGCCGCGAACTCCGGGCATCCGAGACCCCGGCGAGGAGCGTCTTCGGGAACGGCCGCGGCAGGGACTCCGGGTCCGTGGCGTGGAAGTCCACCCCGATGGCCTCCACCGGCAGGTCCACTAGCTGCCCGAGGAGCTTGCCGGAGTCCCCGAACGGGAGCTGCAGCGCCAGGGGGAGCGGGCTGTCGAGCGCCTCGAAGGCCTCTTCGAGCCCGGACAGCTCACCCTCCCGGGAGAAGAGCGCCGTCTCCTGCAGCACGACAAAGGCGCAACCGTTCTCCGCGAGCCACGCTATCTGCGGCCCGATGACGCCCTCGGCGACCACCCGAGGCTGCGCGCCGCCTCCGGTGGAGAGCTCGGCGAGCGTGCGCGGTGAGGGAAGGGTGGCGAACCACCGGCCCCGAGGAAGCTCTGAGGTGCGGAAGAACGGTTCGCCGAGCGGCTCCCAGGGCTCCGAGCCGCCGGTGCTCGCGGCGAAGGGGCGGGAGATGCCGCCCCAGCTCAGGAGGCCGTCGGAGAAGTAGTCCATCCCGGCCTCGCGCTGGGTCCCGAGAAAGGACTCCACGTCCTCGGCCTCCTGCGCTCTCACGGCCTCCGGCGTGGTCCGGGCCCCGTCGAGGTCCCGGGTAGCCTGCGCCAACTCTTCAGAATGGGCATAGACGCCCGGTACGTATGCCTTTACCTGGGTCAAGTAGTCAAGCCCTCCAGATGGTCGGTCTTCGACCAGCGCCAACGGCTATCCTCTGACAGCTTCTACCACATCCCCGGCGAGCTCGGGGGCGCTGGCCGGGGGCATGATGTAGGCACCGTTCACGAGGGGCTTGGCCGCCACGATCAGGTCCTGCGCCACCTCGACCCCGTACTTGGGAGCGTCCTCCTTGGAGAGCTCGGCGAGCCGGTTCCGGATCCTCTGGGGGATGTTGATGCCGGGTACCTCGTGCTCCAGGAACTCGGCCTGCTTGGCGCTCCGCAGGGGCATCATGCCGAGCAGGAGGTGGACGTCCAGGTCCTGTATCTTCTCCAGGGCGTACTCCAGGGCTTCTATCTCGAAGACCGGCTGGGTCCAGAAGGCGTGGGCTCCGGCGTCCACCTTCTTCTTGAGCTTCTCTATCTCGGCATCCAGGTCCTCGGCGGTCGGGTTGAAGGAGGCTCCGATCAGGAACCCCGGCTTCTCGCCGATGGGGTTGCCCGCGAGGTCCTCGCCGTGGTTCATCCGGGAGAGGATGTGTACGAGGCCCACGGCTTCAACGTCGAAGACGCTCGTGGCCTCGGGGAAGTCCCCGATCTGGGGCGGGTCACCCGTTATGGCGAGGATGTTCTTTACCCCAAGGGCGTGCGCCGAGAGGAGGTCCGCCTGCAGCCCGATGGTGTTCCGGTCCCGGCAGGCCATGTGCGCCACGACCTCTATACCGACCTGCTCGTGGATCAGGCGGGCGACGGTAATGGGGTGCATCCGGAGGCGGGCCCGCGCCCCGTCGGAGATGTCTATCGCGTGGATCCCGCGCTCCTTGAGCTTTCGAGAGGCTTCTATGACCTCCGAGATGTCGTTGCCGCGCGGCAGGTCCACCTCGACGGTGACGGCCCAGCCCTCTTTTATCCGCTGCCAGAAGTCTGTGACGGGCTCCCGCTCCGTGGACGCCGCTTCCTCCCGGATCGCGACGGCCGCGGCCTGGCGGCGGGCCTTTGCCACGCCGTTGGTCTTCGGCTCGAAGTCCTTTAGGGCCTCGGCGAGCGCCTGGATGTGGTCCGGGGAGGTGCCGCAGCAGCCGCCCACGAGGTGCGCCCCGGCCTCGGCGAGCTTTACGCCGTAGGCGGCGAAGTGTCCGGCGTCCTGGTTGTACTTCACGGTGCCGTCTATTAGCTGGGGCAGCCCGGGCGTCGGGTAGGCGGCGACCGGCCCTATCTCGGCGGACATCTGCTCTATGATGCCGACCATCCGCTGCGGACCGACGGTGCAGTTCGTCCCGATCACGTCCGCACCCCAGCCGGAGACCTCGCGGGCGACCCGGACCGGCAGGCCGTCCCCGAGCCGGTCGCCGTCCTCGATAAAGCTCTTGTACGCCAGGACCGGTACGCCGAGGGTCTGCGCCACCTCGTAGGCGAGCTCGAGCTCCTCGAGGTCGGTGAAGGTCTCCAGGAGCAGCGCGTCGGCCCCGCCCTCAAGGAGCGCCTCGGCCTGCTCCCCGAAGATGCTGCGGGCGTCCCCGGGCTCCACGGAGCCTATGGGGGTGAGCGACTGCCCCAGGGGGCCAATCGAGCCCACCACGAGCGCGCCCGGGCTCCCGTTGCCCCGGGCGGCGTTCTCTACCGCCCGGCGCGCGGCGCGGGCGCCCCCGATGTTGATCTCCCGGACCTTCTCTTCCAGGCCGTGGGAGGCTAGCTTGAGCCGGTTGGCCGAGAACGTGTTGGTCTCCAGGACCCGGGAGCCTGCCCGCAGGTATTCTTCGTGTATGCCTGTCACCACCTCCGGGTGGGTCAGGTTGGCCCGGGCGTAGGGGCTGCCGGGGCCGACGCCGCGCTCTTCGAGGAGGGTGTTCATCGCGCCATCCCCGACAATGACCTGCGTATCCAGCATTTCTCTTAGATCCGGTTGCAAGAATACACCTCTCTTTTTCGGCTGCTCCCGCCGTTCGGCAGAGAAGAGAGGAACGCGGCTGCGCGCTCTTACTCATCTCTCGGAGCCTTGCTCCGCAGGAGTTGGCACCTGACACGGACCGGGGTTCTCCCGGCTCGCCGGTCGCCGCGGTTTCCAAGGGCCTGCCCCTCCACCGCTCTCGATGAGTGCTACAGGAGACCCGCTACCTTTCGCGGACCCCCAACCAACAGCGTTATATTAGAACACGATTAGCCTGGAATTGCAATTTCGGGCTCCCGACGGTCCCGGCCCCGCGCGACGATCTCGGCGGGGTCGCGCACCGCGCAGCCCGCGGCGACCCCCACCTTGTAGAGTGCCGAGGTCTCCGCCCGCCGGGTGAAGACGTCGTACCTCTGAGACTCTATGCGGTCCAGAATACCGGCGTACAACCGCCGCGCGACGGCTACCGGGTAGCGCCGGCCCCGGGGGATGTACTCGAGCCCCTCGTCGGCCATCCGGTAGAGCTCCCGCGCCCGCTCCGTCTCGAAGCGCAGGAGCTCTGCGAAGCGCTCGTCTACGACCTTTCCTTCGAGGTCTTCCTCCGTGTAGCCGAAGCGTTCGAGGTCCTCTCCGGGCAGGTAGACCCGCCCGCGCTCCCAGTCCTCCTCCACGTCGCGCAGGAAGTTGGTGAGCTGCATGGCGACGCCGAGGGCCTTGGCGTGGGGGTCGGCCGCCGGGTCCCGGACCCCGATCACCCGGCACATCATCAGGCCTACGACCGCCGCGCTTCCGTAGGTGTACTGCTCTAGGTCCTCGTAGGTCGGGTACCGGAAGACGCGGGTGTCCATCTTCATACTCGCTATAAAGGCCGTGATGCTCCCGAGCTCTATCCCGCGGGCCCGGACCGTGTTGGCGAACGCGCGGAGCACGGGGTTCGGTACCTCCTCGCCCGAGATAGCGGCCACCGTAGAGGCCTCGAAGTCCCGGAGGCTCTGGAGCTGCTCCTCGAGGTTCGTCTGCCCGGGGTTGTCCACGATCTCGTCGGCGTAGCGCATAAAGGCGTACAGGGCGTGCACGTGGGGCCGGACCTCCCGGGGAAAGAGCCGGGTCGAGAAGTAGTAGGTCTTGCTGTGGGCCTTGTGTACCCGGCGGCAGAGCTCGTAGCTCTCGGGCAGCGTGAGGAGCTCCCCTTCCAGGCTCTGCCCGCCCGCCGGGTCGAGACGCACTACCCGGCCCCGACCTCGCGGCCTATCCGCTCGGCGGCGAGCCGCGCCCCGATGGTCACGAGCGGCACCCCCGTGCCCGGCCGGGTGCTCGCCCCGACAAAGTACATCCGCCCGACGCTCTTCGAGGCCATCGGCGGCCGGAAGTAGCCGACCTGGAGGATGCCGTGCCCGATGCCGAACGCCGCGCCCTCCTCCAGGTTGTAGTCCGAGAGCCAGTCCAGAGGCGTCTTGACCTTCTCGTAGAGGATGCGCTCCCGGATGCCCTCTACCCCGGCCCGCCTCTCCAGGAGCCCGTAGACCTTCTCCTTGAAGGCGGGGCCGTCCCTCCGCCAGTCCACGTTCGGGCCGAGGTGGGGGACGGGGACCAGCACGAACAGGGCGTCCGCGCCCTCCGGGGCCATCGAGGGCTCCGTGCGGGACGGTACGACAGCGTAGAACGAGGGGTCGGCGGGGAGCTCCTTGTCGCGGAAGATGGCCTCGAAGTTCTCCCGGTACGCGGAGGAGAGAAAGAAGTTGTGGTGGCGCAGGTGGTCGAGCTTGCCCTCTATGCCGAGGTAGAGCATAAAGGCCGAGGCCGTGTACTCCAGGTCCTCACGCTTGCGCCGCCCCCCGAAGTCCGCCCCGGCCTCCTTGGGCAGCAGCGAGCGGTACACATAGGGGAGGTCGGCGTTCGCGAGCACGGCATCGGCCCCTATGGACTCTCCGTTTACGCGCACCCCGCGGGCCGTGCCGCCGGAGACAAGGACCTCCTCCACCGGGCTCTCCGTGTGTACCCGGACCCCGAGCTCCCGGGCGAGCCGCTCCATGGCCTCGATCAGCGAGTACATGCCGCCTTCCGGGAACCAGAGGCCGTCCTCGGCGAGCTCGGTGTAGGGGAGGAGAGAGTAGACCGCCGGGGCCTTGAAGGGCGAGAGGCCGAGGTACATGGTCTGGAGGCTGAAGGCCTGCCGGAGCTTGTCTGTCTTGAAGAACCTGGAGACGGAGCGGTAGTAGTCGCCCACGGCCCGGGTCTTCAGGAGGAGCCGGAGGTTCCTGAGGCCGAAGAACTCGCCCGCGGTGTCGAAGTCCCGCTCTACGAACTCGCTGCGCCCGAGGCGGTACTTGTAGGAGGCGTCCTCCAGGAACCGGTAGAAGCGCGGGGTCACGCCGGGCTCTATGCGCTCCAGCTCTTTTATCAGCTCGGGGAGGAAGCGGTGGATGGTGAGCGAGTCCCCGTCGCCGAAGTTGACCCGGTACTCGGCGTTGAGCGGTATCAGGCGCACGTAGTCGTCGAGGTCGCGCCCGGCGAAGCGGAAGAGCTCGCGGTAGGTGTCCGTCATGAGCAGCAGTGAGGGGCCGGTGTCGAACGTGAAGCCCGCCTCCTCCAGGCGGTTCATCCGGCCGCCGAGGGTGGCGTTCTTCTCGAAGAGGTCCACGCCGAACCCCATGGCGCCGAGCCGGATGGCCGCCGCGAGGCCGCCCATGCCGCCACCCACGACCGCTACCCTTTTCGCCACCGTAGCCGACGCTGTAGCCAAACCGCTGCCTCTCTCGAACCTCTCGGATACCCGCTATCCGCCGGGAACGAGAGTATATTAGTGTCTGCCCGGTATGCTAGCAGAGTACGTGCCGGAGCCGGGTAAAGAGGCTTACAGGAGGGGCGCGCGATGGAGACAGCGACGGTGAGAAAGCGCGGCGCCGCCCGGTTACGGTCGGGGCACCCGTGGGTCTACCGCTCGGACGTGGCGGAGGCCTCCGGCGAGGCGGGAGACGTGGTGCGCGTGGCCGACCGTGCGGGACGGTCTCTCGGACAGGCCTTCTACAACCCCCGGAGCGAGATCTCACTTCGCCTCGTCACCCGCGGGGAGGAGCCCGTGGACCGGGCCTTCGTAAGGAGCCGCATCGAGGAGGCCCTGGCCTACCGCGACTCTTTGAGCATAGACGCCGACGCCTACCGTCTGCTCCACGCCGAAGCCGACGGGCTCCCGGGCCTCGTCGTGGACCGCTACGGGCCGTATCTGGTCTTGCAGGTCGGCTCTGCCGCCGTCGAGCGTCGCCTCGACTGGGTGCTCGAAGCGCTCGGGGAGCTCGCAGGCCCGGAGGGGGTGCTGCTCCGGGGCGACGTCGCCTCCCGCAAGAGGGAGGGCCTGGACACCGGCGTGCGGGTGCTGGCGGGGGAGGTGCCGGAGAGCGTCGTGGTGCGGGAGGGGCCGGTGCGCTACCGGGCCGACCTCTTCGGCGGCCAGAAGACCGGCGCCTTCCTCGACCAGCGGGAGAACCGGGCCGCCGCCGGGGGCTACGCCAGCGGCCGGGTGCTGGACGTCTTCTCCCACACCGGCGGGTTCGCCCTCCACGCCGCTCTCGGAGTCCCCGGAGGGACCTCCGTCGAGGCTGTGGACTCCAGCGGCCCGGCGTTGGAGGCCGCCCGGGCGAACGCCGCGCTCAACGGCCTGGAGAACGTAACCTGTACCCGGGCTAACGCCTTCGACCTCCTGCGGGAGCGCTCCGACGCCGGGGAGCGCTACGGCCTCGTCGTGCTCGACCCGCCGGCCTTTGCCCGGACCCGGCGCGACCTGCCCGCCGCCCGCCGCGCCTACAAGGAGATAAACCTCCGGGCCATGAAGCTCCTGGAGCCCGGCGGCGTGCTCTTCACTTGCTCGTGCTCGTACCACTTCTCCCGCGAGCTAATGGAGGAGACCTTGCGGGAGGCGGCCTCCGACGCCGGGCGGCGCGCCAGGGTCCTGGAGTGGCGCGGCCAGTCCCTCGACCACCCGGAGATACTAACCGTGCCGGAGACCCGCTACCTGAAGTGTGCCGTGCTGCAGTGCCCGTAGCCCGCCGGCCGGGTGTGGCCTCCTGTAATGGCGGGTACGAACCAGTAGGGGTGCCCGAGGACACCTGCCGGTACGCTACAAACGGAGCGAAAGGACGGTACCGTGGTCGTAGCCGAAGTCAGCATATTCCCTCTCGGGACGAGTTCGGAGAGCGTCAGTGATTACGTGGCGGCAGCCGTAAAGGAGTTGGAGGGCTCCGGGCTGCGCTGCACCAGGGGACCGATGGGGACGACGGTCGAGGCCGAGACCCTGGAGGAGGCCTACGCCGCCGCGACCCGCGCGCAGAACGCGGTCTTCGCTATGGGCGCCGGGCGCGCATACACGACCCTCAAGATAGACGAGCGCCGGGACGTGGGGAGCAGGTCCACGGAAGACATGATGCGCTCGGTCGATGAGAAGGTGGACGGCTAGCGCGGGCGCGGGCTCCCGCGCGAGACGGGCTGCGGGGGCTCGAGACGCGAAAAGGGCCGGAGCGTGATGCTCCGGCCCTTCCTCTACAGGTCGTGTTCCTGCGAGTCTCAGGCAGAGTCTTCCAGCACGAAGGTAACGAGCAGGTTCACCTTGTAGCCGGTGATCCTGCCGCCCTCGATCTGGAGGTTCTGGTCCTTGACCCAGGCTCCCTCTACGTTGCGGAGCGTCTTGTTGGCCCGCTCTATAGCTACCTGGCAGGCGTGATCGAAGCTGCTCTCCGAGGTCGCGCTGAGCTCGGTGACCCGGGCAACGCTCATAGTGTCCTCCTCCCTTTCCGACTGCAGAGGCTAATTGGTGTGTTCCTACCCGGTTACGGAACGGCGAAACATCGGTGCCGGGCGTTACGGCGGGGTGCTGGTAGACTCCGGTTCGGCAAGGGCAACGGGGGGACGCGATAGAGCTTCTTTTTCCGGATAGGTTCGAGGATCCGGGCACGGCCTACGGGTACATCGGGGCGGTCTTCGATCAGGTCTCCTCCGGAGAGCGCGGGCCTACGACAACCATTACGCCCTCGACCCGCCACGTCGGGGTGACCCGGCGGGACACCCGCCGAGAGGGTTTCGGAGAGGCCGTCCGGGCCTCTTACGAGGAGGGCTACCCGGTGCTAGTACGCGGGGCGGGCGGCGGCGCGACCGCCGCGGATACCGGCACCTTCGGCTTCTCCGTGATTCGCCCCAGCTCGGATGACCGGCAGGAGATAGGCCGACGCTACGACGAGGCCGCCGCGCTCGTGCTCGCGGCCTTCGGGCGGCTGGGCGTCAGCGCCGAGGTCGGCGAGGTGCGGGACGAGTTCTGTCCGGGAGACCACAGCATCCGGACCGGAGGCTTCGAAGACGGTACGAAGCTCGTTGGCATCGCCCAGCGCCTGACCCGCCGGGCGACGAGCGTTGGGGGCATCGTGCTGGTCTCCGGGGAGCGGGACCTGGCCCGCGTCCTGGAACGCGTGTACACCGCCATGAGCCTGCCCTTCAGACCGGAGACCGTCGGCAGCCTCCGCCGGAGCGGGAACGGGGCGGCGTTCGAGGAGGTGATGGCCGCCCTCGCCGAAGAAGTGAAGCTCCGCTACGGCGCGGAGCCCGTCACCCTGGACGACGTGACGCTGGAGACCGCCCGGAAGAACCGCGACCGGTACCGGGTCCGGCTATGCTGATCTACGGGAGTATGCCGAACTTACCCGTCCTCATCCGCCGCGAAAAGAAACTGGCGTTTCAGGCGGGCCCGTCTCTAGCTATACTGGCACGATAGTTGCAATTCGGGCTCCGTCCGGTCCGAAGAATAGGAGGAGAGAATGTCTGCCACGGAGAAGCCGGTTACCTCGGTCGTACACCCGCTCGAGCCGCTCGCGGCGGAGGAGGTCTCGGCCGCCGTCGAGATACTGCGCTCCGACAAGGGTCTCGGTGAGAGCCAGAGGTTTGCGGGCATCACGCTCCACGAGCCGCCGAAGGAGGAGGTCCTGCGGTACGAGGCCGGGGAGAGTGTGGAGCGCGAGGTCGCCGCGATAGTCCTCGACCGCTCCGACGGGGCTACCTACGAGGCCGTCGTCTCCCTTACGGAGGGTGTGACGAAGTCATTCGTTCACGTGCCGGGCGTACAGCCGCCGGTACTGTTGGAGGAGTTCGACGAGTGCGAGGCGGCGTGCAAGAGGAGCCCGGAGTACCGGGAGGCGCTCGCGCGGCGCGGCATCACGGACCTGGAGCCCGTGATCGTGGACCCCTGGTCGGCTGGGAGCTACGGGGACGAGGAGGGGCGGCGGCTCTCGCGGGCCCTCTCCTGGGTCCGGATGGGCGAGGGCGACAACCCCTACGCCCACCCCATAGAGAACGTCATCGCGGTCGTGGACCTGAACAGCATGGAGGTCGTGCGGGTCGAGGACCACGGCGTCGTGCCCGTGCCGGAGGAGCCGGGCAACTACACGCCAGAGGCCGCCGGTACGCGGGAGGGTCTGAAACCGATAGAGATCTCGCAGCCCGAGGGCGTCTCGTTCGAGGTCTCCGGGCACGAGGTGCGCTGGCAGAGGTGGCGCTTCCGCATCGGGTTTACGCCGCGGGAGGGGCTCGTCCTCCACACCGTGAGCTACCGGGACGGGGACCGGGAGCGGCCCATACTCTACCGCGCCTCCCTCTCGGAGATGGTCGTCCCGTACGGGGACCCGTCGCCGGGACACTGGCGCAAGAACGCCTTCGACGCCGGGGAGTACAACATCGGGGCGCTCGCCAACTCCCTGGAGCTTGGGTGCGACTGCCTCGGTGAGATCCGGTACTTCGACGCCGTGCTCGGCAGCGGGAGCGGGCGGCCGTTTACGCTGAAGAACGCCGTCTGCCTCCACGAAGAGGACTTCGGGATGCTCTGGAAGCACTACGACATGCGGACCGGGGAGACCGAGGTCCGCCGCTCCCGCAGGCTCGCCGTCTCCTTTGTCGCCACCGTCGCCAACTACGAGTATGGCTTCTTCTGGTACCTGTACCAGGACGGCAGGATAGAGTTCGAGGTCAAGCTGACCGGCATCGTCTCGACCGGCGCGGTACGGCCCGGCGAGAAGCCCCAGTACGGCCAGCTACTGAACCAGAGCGGCCTCTACGCGCCGATCCACCAGCACTTCTTCAACGTGCGCCTCGACCTGGACGTGGACGGCCGGGAGAACTCCCTCTACGAGGTCCACACCGAGTCCGTGCCGCCCGGCCCCGAGAACCCGGAGGGCAACGCGTTCTTCGCGAAGTCCACACCCTTGCGCACGGAGAGCGAGGCCCAGCGGGAGGTGGACCCGCTCTCGGCCCGGTACTGGAAGGTGGTGAACCACTCCTCCCTGAACTCTTTGGGCGAGCCCGTGGCGTACAAGCTCCTGCCCCACGGCAACGTGCGGCCCTTCGCGCAGCCGGACGCGAGCGTCTCCCGGCGCGCGGCTTTTATGAGCAAGCACCTCTGGGCGACCCCGTACGAGCCCTCCGAGCGGCACGCTGCCGGCGACTACCCGAACCAGCACCCCGGCGGGGCGGGCCTCCCGGAGTACACGGCCGCCGACCGGCCCATAGAGGGGACGGACCTCGTCCTGTGGTACACGCTCGGCGCCCACCACACCGTCCGGCCGGAGGACTGGCCCGTGATGCCCGTACAGTACGCCGGCTTCGAGCTGCAGCCCTCGGGCTTCTTCGACTCCAACCCCGCGCTCGACGTGCCCCCGCCCGCTACGAACGGGCACTGTCACTAGAGCCCCGGACGCCGCACCCCGGTAGCAGAAGCACCCGCCCCGAGTGGCGATACTCGGGGCGGGTGGGCGGCTCGCGCAGCCGAGTTACTCTATGCGGGGGTTATCTTCGAAGGGGTCTACCTGGTTAGCCGTGGCCTCCGTGAACCTCTCTACGAGGTTCGCGCGCTTCTGGGGGCTGTTGGCGGGTACATTGCCGTGGCCCGGCGTCGTTATCTGATAGTAGCCGCCCTCTTCATTGTACCTAGTAACGAACAGATATAGGTCCCCGGGCTCCAGCAGCGGGTCTCCGTCGGCGAGTGCCAGCTCCCGTACCTGGTCCCCGGGCTGGATACCGTGTCCGAGATTGTTCCCCTGGGCGGTATACTCTACCCAGCCGCCTGTCTGGCTTACTGTTACGTTGCCGGAGAGGTTCCCCTTGACGTTCCTCAAGACCTTGACGGAGAACTCCGTGCGCGGCCTCGCGGGCGTGTCTACTTCTTGGGGCGGAGCCTCCTGGCCTGGGCCGGACCGCGGTATCTCTTCGGTACCTAGCTCTTCTATGACGCGGCCCAGAAAAACATTATCGGCAAAGCCGACGAGCGGAAGCTCGTCGGCGACATCGAACACGTGCAGTGGCTCTGAGACAGCTATTGGACCTTCATCGGAGTCACCCTCTCCGGTCCCGAGAGCCTCGCCGCCATCGGGATTGCCGAGCCCGACACCCTGTGGGGAGTTCTGCTCGCCCTCCGCGGGGCTCTGGTCTTGCTCTGTTCCGGTAAAGTTTTCGTCTCCGGCACTCGCGCGCTGCTCCGGACCCGTAACGGTAAAGTAGACGAAGAGTCCACCAGCTACCATGAAACTCGCCGTTAGCATGATGAGCGTTCTACTTCTCAAGGTCCATAGCCTTCCCTCTGCCTGGCTTACTGCCTTGCTGACCCAACGTAGCATACGACTTGAGTTGCAAGATGTATCTACGGGGTTACGTAACGAAATCGTTACACGATTGGTAGGTCTCCTCAACCACCCTACTCCTGCTGGACGGCCTCGACGATCTCCGTGCGGGCGGCGGAGCGGGCGGGGAGGAGACCGGCGAATACGCCGATAACGAGGCCGGAGAGCAGAGCGTAGAGGGCGGGGGCGGTCGGGTAGTGGAAGGCTACCTCGAAGCCTCCGGCCCCCGAGCCCCGGACGAAGAGGTAGCCGAGGAGGGAGCCGACCGCGACGCCCAAGGAACAGCCGATCAGGCTTATCACGATGCCCTCGTCTATGATGAGGCGCGCGACCTGGAGCCGGGTGGTGCCGACGGCCCGGAGGATGCCGATCTCCCGCGTCCTCTCGAAGACGCTCATGGAGAGGGTGTTGACGACCCCGAAAGCGGAGACCGCTACCGCAACCCCCATGATGGCGTAGAAGAAGACATACTGCCGGTCGAAGTCGCTCTGTATCTCCTCTCTCCACTCGACGTTGGAGTACAGCGCGAACTGCGGGTACTCTTCGAGCGCCTCCCCCAGCTCCCCGGAGAGGGCGTCCCGGTCCACTCCGGGCCCGGCCTTTATGGCGAGGAGGCGGTCGGAGGTGACGCCGAAGTCCTCCCGCAGGAGGTCCTTGGAGATATAGATGCCCGTGCCGCCGCCGAAGACCTCGTTCTCGAGGACTCCCGCGACCGGGTACTCCTTCGGGCCGGTGGGGCTATCCAGCTCGACGGTGTCGCCGACCCCGAGGTCCCGGGCTCCGGCGAACTGCTCCCCCACGATGGCCCCGCCACTCCCAAGCTCGGAGAAGGCGTCTTCGGGGCCTGCGCTGTAGTTGAGGGGGAAGATCTCCGGGTAGCCTCCGTCCACCCCGAGGACGAGGTTGATCTCCTGCCCCTCGCGGCGCACCGTGGAGGCGACGCCGGTCGTGCTCTCGACGCCGGGGAGCTCGTTCACCCGCTCTTCGAGCTCCGGGGAGAAGGTGGAGCTGTAGTCGCCTCCGGGGGGCTGCACCACGTAGTCGCTCCCCAGGGAGTCGTCGAGGTACTCGCCTATGGAGCCCAGCACGCTCCCGCCCAGGGCCGAGAACGCCACGACGAGCGAGACCCCGACCATCAGGGCGGAGGCGGTGAGCGCGGTCCGGCCCCGGTTCCGGGTGGCGTTAGCCGCGGCCATCCGGCCCTCCACGCCGAACAGGAGCCGCAGGACGGGGGAGAAGAGGGCTGCGAGCGGCCGGACGAGCGCGGGTATGACGAGCGAGACCCCGAGGAACGTCGCCAGCACCCCGGCTATCCCGGAGGCGTAGACGAGGCCGTCGAGGTCCGTGGAGAGGTTGACCGCCAGGTAGTAGATCCAGGGCGCCCCCAGCCCCACGAGCAGGAGCCCGAGAAGTGGCGCGCGGCGCGATGGTCTTCCCCGGTCCCCGCCGCCGGGGGCCGAGCGCATCGCCTCGACCGGGCTCACCCGCCCGGCCCGGAGCGCGGGGAGGAGCGCCGCGGCGACCGTGACTACGAGACCCACGGCCACCGCCGAGGCCAGGGCGAACGGGGTGAACGACAGCCCGGTGATCTCGAACCGAAAGGCCTGCCCGAAGAGCCGGACGAGGGCCAGCGCCATGCCGTAACCGAGGAGTACCCCGGCTATGGAGCCTGCTACCCCGAGCACGGCGGCTTCGAGCACGACGGAACGCGAGATCATGGCCCGCGTCGAGCCGAGCGCCCGCAGCATGCCGAGCTCCCGCGTCCGCTCCAGCACGGTCATCGAGAGCGCGTTGAAGACCAGGAACGCCCCAACGAAGAGCGAGGTCCCGGCGAAGAAGAGCAGGGCCAGGTTGAAGCCCTGGAACTGGCTCGCGACCTGCTCCGTCCGGGTGGAGGACCGCTCCACCTGAAGACCTTCTCCGAGCCGCTCGCCGAGCCGCTCCCGAACGGGACCCACCGCCCCCTCGCTCGTGGCCGCGACGGAGACGCCGGAGACCTCGTTCGGCCGCTCGAACGCCTCCTGCACGAACGGGAGCGGCGCCATCCCGAAGGCCGAGCCCCCGAACGAGCCGCCCGGTATCTGGAGCGTGCCCACCAGCCGGAGCTCCACTACGCC